>JBJEPA010000144.1:0-1575 GCA_051880995.1 Ruminococcus sp. | reverse complement strand
AATGAACCATGGAGTAAGTTGGGTAAGGGCAAGTGAAATTGACTGCTCTGAAATATTAAAGCCAGCGAACATATTGCAGATAAAATCAAAGCCTTGAGTTATTGTGTCGGCTCTAAAAATTACAAAACCTACTGTAACTGCAAGAAGTGTGTAGATGTGATTAATTACCTTTGGAAGTTTGCCCAGTATTGGAATAAACTCCTCAAGCAATAAGAAAACACCGTGATACAAGCCCCAGATTACAAAGGTCCAGCTTGCACCATGCCAAAGACCGGTACAAAAGAATACAATTAACCTGTTTAAAACGGCCCTTAATCTGCCCTTTCGGTTGCCTCCCAGCGGAATATAGAGGTATTCCTTAAACCAGGTTGAAAGAGATATGTGCCACTTTCGCCAAAAATCACGAACACTAACAGCACCATATGGATAGTTAAAGTTTTCCTTGAAGTCAAAGCCGAACATTTTTCCCAAACCTATTGCCATATCGGAATATCCGGAAAAATCGTAGTAAATTTGAAAAAGATAAGCCAACGCACCAAGCCATGCTGTGAGAATTGAGGAATATCCGTTCCCTGCCGAAAATATAACATCAGCTGTCTGTCCCATTGTATTGGCGATAAGCACCTTTTTAGCAAGTCCACAGATAAATCGGCGCATACCCTGGGCAACCTTTTCAACATTTTGCTCCCTTGCAACAATTTGCTCACTTATGTCCCTGTACTTTACGATAGGACCTGCAATAAGTTGAGGGAAGAAGGTTATGTAGAGCAACACATAAAAGTAATTCTTCTGAGGTTCAACCGTTTGACGATAAACATCGATAACATATGACAGTGCCTGAAAGGTGAAAAATGAAATTCCTATGGGTAAATCAATTTGCGGAACAGGTATCCACAAACCTGTAACCGAATTTATTGATTCCACAAAGAATGCTGAATACTTGAATACTGCAAGTATTCCAAGATTGATAATTACTGCAGTGATTAGTGCCACTTTTCCCTTATTATTTTTTGATGATACAAGTCTTGCGCAAATGTAGTTGAGCAGTGAGCTGAATATCATAAGCAAAACATAGACTGGTTCTCCATAGGAATAGAAAACAAGACTCGCCACAATTAAAAGTCCGTTTCTAAACTTTAGAGAAGGCACTAACGTGTAGATTAAAAATACCGTGGGCAAAAAAACACATAAAAAAACTAATGAACTGAAAACCATTTATACTCCCCGTAGATAAAATACTACCTTACTTACCCCTATAAATAAGATGAATTTAAAACAACTTAAAAACTATATTTTTACGTGCATCCAAGAATATCCCGGTGCAATTGCGGACTTGTAATTTGGATCCTTTGTTGTTTCATAGCTTAGTGCATAGTACTCTTTGCTGTGGTGCCTACTCCATTCGGGGTCGTAAACCAAGCCGTTAATCTCTGCCCAGCCGTGACCACCACTGCTACAGCAGTACACATTTTTGTAGCCTATTGCCTTAGCCATATAGGCAAAAGCAGAAGCATAGCTAAAGCAGTTGCCTGCACCGTCAACAAACATATCATTTGCATATAAAATCGGCCAATC
>JBJEPA010000143.1:0-1577 GCA_051880995.1 Ruminococcus sp. | reverse complement strand
AAATAATACTTCTTTATGTCTATTTGAGTATGTTTATATTGCTCGTCCCGACAGTGTTCTTGACTGTGGTTCTGTACACGCAATTAGAAAAGAGTTTGGCAAACAGCTTGCAAGGGATTATCCTGTTGAAGCTGATATTGTTTGCGGTGTTCCGGATTCGGGAAATGATGCAGCCCAAGGTTATGCTGAGCAGTCCGGTATTCCTTACAGTGCGGCATTCATTAAAAATAAATATATTGGCAGAAGTCTTTCTAATGTTAAGAATACAAAAAAAGAAAGACTGCTAAAAATGAGGCTTAACGTACTGAAATCCCAGGTTAAGGGAAAGAGAATTGTTATTATTGATGACTCCCTCATTCATGGAAATACTGCAAGCCACATTGTAAAGCTTTTGCGCGAGGCAGGGGCGGTAGAGGTTCATATGAGAATTTCTTCTCCTCCTCTTAAATATACCTGTCACTATGGTTCGGATTTTGAAAAAGACATGGTGGCAAACATTATGACAGAGGACGAAATCAAGAATTTCATCGGTGCTGACTCCTTGGGATATATCAGCATTGAGAATATGAAGAAGATTATTGGCAAAAAGGGTATAGGGGTTTGTGACGCCTGCTTTAGCGGTGTTTACAACGGACCTGTTCCTAAAGAAAATTATGTTGACAAGTTCAGCAAAAAAATAGAAATAACAAAGAAATAACAAAACAAGAGGTGTAGTATGAAGAACAGTTTTTCAGAGAGTTACAAGAATGCAGGCGTTGATGTTACTGCCGGTTACAAGGCGGTAGAATTGATGAAAGAGCATGTAAAGAGAACTAAAACTGACGGTGTTGTTTCAGGTATTGGCGGATTTGGCGGTCTTTTTGCCCCTGATATGAAAGGCATGGAAGAACCAATCCTTGTGAGCGGTACTGACGGTGTTGGCACAAAGCTTAAGCTTGCATTTTTGCTTGACAAGCACGATACTATCGGAATTGACGCTGTAGCAATGTGTGTTAACGATGTTGTTTGCTGTGGTGCAAAGCCAATGTTTTTCCTTGACTATATCGCAGTAGGAAAAAATGTTCCTGAAAAGGTGGCACAAATCGTTTCAGGTATTGCTGACGGTTGTGAGATGTCATACTCTGCTCTAGTTGGTGGTGAAACCGCTGAAATGCCGGGATTTTATCCTGTTGACGAATATGATGTAGCTGGTTTTTCCGTTGGTATTGTTGATAAGAAGAAAATAATTGACGGAAGCAAACTTTGTGCTGGTGATGTTCTTATTGGACTTCCATCAAGCGGTGTTCATTCCAATGGTTTTTCTCTTGTAAGAAAGGTATTCGGAATTGACGAGAACACAATTCACAACGAGTATCCTGAACTTGACAAGCCTCTTGGCGAAACTCTCCTTACACCTACTAAAATTTATGTAAAGCCTATCCTTGACTTAATCAGCAAGGTAGAAGTTAAAGCTATTTCCCATATCACCGGCGGTGGTTTTTACGAGAATATTCCAAGAATGTTAAAGGATGGACTTACCGCAAAAATCAAAAAGGATGCTGTTCCAGTTCTCCCTATTTTCAAGGTTATCGAGAGGG
>JBJEPA010000142.1:0-7217 GCA_051880995.1 Ruminococcus sp. | reverse complement strand
TTATCTTCCCCCGGTTGAACCGGGGGTTTATTTCCACGCCCTAAAGGACACCAATAATAAATGGGCGAGATGACTCGCCCATATTTTTTGCTTATTTTATCAGTTTTTCTTTTTTGTTAAGACCAATCACTCCGCCGATTGTTCCAAAGAGAACTGACACTATCAGCTTCAAAAAGGTAAAAAGGGTAATAGTGCCGTCCATCATAATAAGGCCTGCACTGAAAATCACAAGAAAAAACAGCATTCCGCTGACAAATCCGTTAATAAGACCTTTCATTTTAATGATTTTTGAGCTTACAATGCCGGAGATAAAGGCAGAAACAGAGCAAATCACAATCAAAATTATTTCAAGGAGAGTATTGTTAAGTATTCCTGTGCTTGCCATCACAGCAGAGGTAAGACATAAAAGTACAAACAATACGACTTCTCCCACAATTAAACCTATTACGATACCTTTGATAAACTTGAATTTGTTAAACTCTATTGTTATACTTTTCAAAAAGAAACACCCCCGAATATGATACTAAATCATATTCAGAGGTGTAAAATTTTATGTTAATTATTTTTCAACAGGATTTTCTTCTGTATTTTCTTTTTTCTTTCTTCCGAAGAACCCTTTGCTTTCTTTCTTTTCTGTTACAGGCTTTTCCTTTTCTGTATTTACTGTTGAAATTGCCCAACGCTTGAATACCATTTTTGTTTTTTCTGAGCCTGTTTCAAGTACAATCTCGTCTGCTTCTTCACGAATTGCAATAACTCGTCCAACGATACCGCCGATTGTTGTGATTTCGTCGCCGATTTCAAGGCTGTTTCTAAGTTCCTCTTCAGCCTTAGTCTTTTTTGACTTTGGTCTGATAAGGATAAAGTAAATACCTGCAAAGATAATTACATAAATGATAATCAAAGTCCACATGCTACCGCTTGAGCCTGTGCTGGAAAGTAAATTAAGGTTCATAGTTTAATTCTCCATTTCATATTACTTATTAGATTATATCAATAATTGTATATAGTTTCAAGTGTCATTTTAAATACGATTTCCCAGAATGTCAACATTCAATTTATAGAAAGTGTCAAATTCGCCCTTTTCAAGGCTATTTCTGATGTTTTCCATAAGGTTGTTGTAAAAATACAGGTTGTGTATTACAGCAAGTCGCATATAAAGCATTTCGTCAGCTTTTTTAAGGTGTCTGAGATATGCCCTTGAAAAGTTTTTACATGTGTGACAATTACAATTTTCATCCACCGGACTTAAATCCATCTGGTACTTTTGATTGTTGATATTGATTATACCTTTTGAAGTGAAAAGGTGTCCGTGGCGGGCATTTCTGCTTGGCATTACGCAGTCGAATAAATCAACACCACGCCTTACAGCCTCAAGGATATTTACAGGAGTTCCCACACCCATAAGGTATCTGATTTTGTTTTTGGGCATATGAGGTTCTACTGCGTCTATAATACTGTACATCTCATCACTTGATTCCCCAACAGCGAGTCCGCCAATGGCGTAACCGTCAAGGTCAAGATGAGCAATATCTTTCATATGTTTAATTCTTAAATCTTCATAGGTTGAGCCTTGGTTTATGCCGAAAAGCATTTGCTTTTTGTTGATGGTGTCGGATTTTGCATTAAGTCTTGCCATTTCTTCCTTGCACCTGACAAGCCAACGGGTTGTCCTTTCCACAGATTTAGCAACATAATCATATGGTGAAGGATTTTCTATACATTCATCAAACGCCATTGCTATGGTAGAGCCAAGGTTTGACTGAATTTGCATTGACTCTTCGGGACCCATAAAGATTTTTCTTCCGTCAATATGAGATGAAAAATATACTCCTTCTTCTTTGATGTTTCTTAGCTTTGCCAAAGAAAACACCTGAAATCCTCCTGAATCGGTTAAGATAGGCCCGTTCCATCGTGTAAGGGAGTGAAGTCCACCAAGCTGTTTAATTTTTTCATCTCCGGTACGCACATGGAGGTGATATGTGTTGCAAAGCATAACCTGACATTTTGCATCAACAAGGTCAAAAGCAGATACACCGCCCTTAATTGCACCGGCTGTTGCAACATTCATAAAACAAGGTGTTTTGAAAGTTCCGTGAGGAGTTTCAAATTCTCCAAGCCTTGCTTTACCCTCTTGTTTGATTAATTTATACATAAAATAATACCTACTTTAAAACTACATAATAAACATACTGTTATCTATATTTACAGAATAAATGATTGGAGATAAATAATCATTATTCATTGGTAACATTACCGTATTCCCTTTTCATCGCATCAATGGAGACCACCCACTGTTTACCAAACTTGCAAACATCCACACCGTTAACAAGTTTACCGTAAGAAATCGCCTTACGCAGTGTACTTTCATTAAGTCCCCACAATTCAGTAGCATCAGAAAAAGCAATCAATCCATCAAAAGGTGTTTCAACTGTTACTCCATTGTCCCACAACTCATCACAAGATAAATCTAGTTCTTCATTCCAAACAATACCGTAACCACCTACATCGACATATACACCGCTGAAATCTTTATTGCTTTCAAGAGATTTAAATGCAGGTATTTTTTGAAACAAGGGTTTTACATCATAAATTTTAGTAACACCCTCAGAGAATTGAATACTCAATTTAAATTCGGGTAATGGAGATACATTTTTTATTTTATGGAACATATAAATCCTCCTTACTCTAATGGCGGTATGTTTCTAAATTCTTGAGTTTCCCAAATTGTTTTCAGATCTTCTCTATGAATTGAAATCTATTCCTGAACCATATTCATAGCCTTTGGAGGTAAATATCCTTCTAAAATGTTACCTGTCATAAAATCAATAGCCGCCACATCATCATTATATATAGCGTGAATATGTGGCGGATTGTGTTCACTCTGCAAAAAATACATTCTGATGATGATTCCGTAAAATCGAGATAAAACCGGCATATAATCAACTCCTCATCTCTATGGTTTTATCATATCACGGTATCGTGATATTGTCAATAGTATATACAACAATATGTTTATCAAGTAAATATCGTAATAAATAAAAATTACCAAACGGTACTCTTGAAATACCGCTTGGTAAATTAAATTATTGGTTATAGCAGGAGCATACTGTCGCCGAAAGAGAAGAATCTATATTTTTCCTCAACTGCTGTTTTATAAACTTCCATTATTTCGTCATAGCCTGCAAATGCAGATACAAGCATAATAAGTGTGCTTTCCGGAAGATGAAAATTAGTAATTAGTCCGTCAAGCACTTTAAATTCAAATCCGGGATATATAAAAATATCTGTCCAACCATCGCAAGGTACAACTTCACCGTGTTCCTTTGCAACGCTTTCCAGTGTTCTGCAAGATGTTGTACCAACAGCTATTACTCGTTTTCCGTTTTTCTTTGTATTCTGGATAAGTTCAGCAGTTTCCTTTGGAACTTCAAAATGCTCGCTGTGCATTTTATGGGTTGTAACATCATCCACCTTAACTGGTCTGAAAGTTCCAAGCCCCACATGGAGGGTTACATATCCAATGTTCACGCCTTTGGCTTTAATTCTCTCAAGGAGCTCCTTTGTAAAATGAAGTCCTGCTGTTGGTGCGGCGGCGGAGCCTAACTCATGGCTATATACAGTCTGATATCTTTCCTTATCCTGTAACTTTTCGTGAATATAAGGTGGGAGAGGCATCTGACCGATTTTATCAAGAGTTTCAAAAAAATTGTTTTCACATTCAAACTGTACAATCCTGTTCCCGTCATCTAGAACATCTGTAATTGTACAGGTCATCAGTCCTTCGCCAAAGGAAAATTTGTCCCCGGTTCTGGCTTTTTTTCCCGGCTTAACAAGGGTTTCCCAAACTTTTTCTTCTTTTTGCTTAAGAAGTAAAAACTCTACATTAGCACCTGTCGGTATTTTGGTACCAAAAATTCTTGCAGGCAAAACTCTTGAATCGTTAACTATAAGAGTATCACCCTCATTAAGGTAATCAATAACATCATAAAAATGCTTGTGCTCTATTTTTTTAGAAGCCCTGTCATATACAAGCATCCGTGAAGAATCCCTTGGTTCCACAGGAGTTTGTGCAATTAAATCTTCGGGCAGGTCATAATAAAAATCACTTGTTTTCATATAAAATTCCAATCTAAATTTATTAAAATAATTGACATACTTCTTATTAAATGATAGAATTACAACAAGAATAGGTCAATTTGCTTTTCCTAATCTATAATATAATAAAGTGCGGAAAAACACAACTGATTTTTTTATTTTGGAGGAAGAAGAATATGAAGAATTACAAAGTTGGTATAATCGGTGCAACCGGTATGGTAGGTCAGAGATTTGCTACTTTGCTGGAAAATCACCCTTGGTTTACTGTTACTGCGTTGGCTGCAAGTAAGAGAAGTGCAGGTAAAACATATAAAGAATGTGTTGAAAATAGATGGGCAATGACAACTCCAATTCCAAAATCAATGGAGGATATGGTTATTCTTGACGCTGCTAATGTTGAAGAAGTAGCATCAAAAGTTGATTTTGTGTTCTGTGCTGTTGATATGCCTAAGGACCAAATCAGAGAGCTTGAAGAGTCTTATGCAAAGGCTGAATGCCCTGTTGTTTCTAACAACTCTGCACATAGACATACTCCTGATGTTCCAATGGTTATCCCTGAAATCAACGCTGACCACATCAACATCATTCCATCACAGAGAAAACGTCTTGGAACTAAAAAGGGCTTTGTTGCAGTAAAATCTAACTGCTCACTTCAGTCCTATGTTCCTGCAGTTCACCCTCTTAGAGAACTTGGATGTAATAAGGTACTTGCTTGTACATATCAGGCTATTTCAGGTGCAGGCAAAACATTTGAAAGATGGCCTGAAATGGTTGACAACCTTATTCCATACATCGGCGGAGAAGAGGAAAAGTCAGAAAAAGAACCTCTTAAAATTTGGGGACACATTGATGGAGATGTAATTGTTGATACTGATGACATTGCAATCACTTCACAGTGCCTTAGAGTTCCTGTTTCTGACGGACACACAGCAGCAGTTTTTGTTTCTTTCGAGGGTGAAGTTCCTTCTGAAGAAAAAATTATAGAAGTTTGGGAGAACTATAAGGGAAGAGCACAGGAGCTCAATCTTCCAAGTGCTCCAAAGCAGTTCCTCCACTACTTTACAGAACCAGACCAGCCACAGATTAAGTCAGCCCGTAACCTTGAAAACGGTATGGCGGTTTCTGTGGGTAGATTAAGACCAGACACTCAGTATGATTTGAAGTTTGTTTGTATGAGCCACAACACCCTGCGTGGTGCTGCCGGCGGTGCAGTTCTTCTTGCAGAACTTCTCTGTGCTGAGGGATATTTTGATGACTAAACCCTTTGGAGGTTAATAATATGAACACACCAATTTTTACAGGCTCCGGTGTTGCCTTAATTACACCAATGAACAGCGATGGATCTGTTAATTATGACGAGTTGGGACGACTCCTTGAATTTCAAATTGAGAACGGAACAGACGCAATTATCGCCTGTGGCACAACAGGTGAGGCTGCTACACTTACCGTTGAAGAACACAAGGCTGTTTTATCCTATGTTGCCGAAAAGGTAGATGAGAGAATCCCTGTTATTGCCGGTACAGGCAGCAACGACACTGCAACAGCAGTTAACCTTTCTAAGTCAGCTCAGACTTACGGTGTTGACGGACTTCTTACTGTTACACCTTATTATAACAAGACTTCTCAGGCAGGACTTATCAAGCACTTTACAACTATTGCTGATTCTGTTGATTTGCCAATCATTCTGTATAATGTTCCATCAAGAACAGGCTGTGCTATGCAGCCAAAGACCTATGCAGAGCTTGAAAAGCATGCTAACATTGTAGGAGTAAAGGAAGCAAACGGTGATATTTCTTCCGTTTCTTTAACAAGAAGTCTGTGCAGTGATGATTTTTCAATTTACTCAGGTAACGACGACCAGACCGTACCTTTTATGTCATTAGGGGGCAAGGGTGTTATCTCGGTATTTGCGAACTTCTGTCCAAAGGAGATGCACGAGATTTGCCAGGCTTGTCTTGACAATGACTTCAAGAGAGCAGCAGAGATGAACTTCCATTATGTTGAACTTATGGATATTATGTTCTCTGATGTTAACCCAATTCCTGTTAAGACAGCGATGAATCTTATTGGATTTAACGCAGGCGAATGCAGATTGCCACTTGTTCCAATGAGCTATTCCGGTTATCATGACCTAAAGGATTGCTTGGCTAAGTATAATCTGTTGGATAAGTATAAAAAATAATTTATTGGGCGTACCTGGTACGCCCAATACTGTTAAGGGGAATTATAGATGACAAAAATTATTATTAGCGGATGTTCCGGAAAGATGGGTCACTTTATTGTGAAAACAATAGAAGAAAGAAATGACTGTGTTGTTGCATGTGGTGTTGACACATACGACTGTGGTGACTATGATTTTAACGTTTACAAGAGCTTTGATGAAATTAACGAGAAGTATGACGCTATCATAGATTTCAGTAACCCTGTTGTTCTTGATTCAATGCTTGATTATGCTGTTACTAACGGTGTACCTGCTGTTATCTGCACAACTGGTTATTCGGAGGACCAGGTTGCGGAGATAAAGAATGCATCAGAAAAAATTGGTATTTTCTATTCAGGTAATATGTCCCTTGGTATCAACCTTATGGTTGAGCTTTGCAAAATGGCTACAAAGGTTTTTGCAAGCCATGGGGATAATTTTGACATTGAAGTAATTGAAAAGCACCATAACCTAAAGCTTGACGCACCTAGTGGTACTGCTCTTATGATTGCTGACGGTATTTCTGAGGTTTCGCCAACAGAAAAGCAGTATGTCTATGACAGACACTCATATAGAAAACAGCGTGAGAAGAATGAAATTGGTATTCACTCCATCCGTGGTGGTACAATCGTAGGTGAGCATGAAGTTATTTTTGCCGGTAAAGACGAGGTTGTTTCAATTAAGCACGAGGCACATTCCAAGGAAGTATTTGCAGTAGGCTCTGTTAATGCCGCTGTATTTATGAAAGATAAGCCTTCCGGAATGTATGATATGTCTGACCTGCTCTCTGAATAATTACATAAGAACAGATGAATTTTCACCTCATAGTATGTACTGTACTATGAGGTGATTTTATTGAAAAACTATATTTTATTAAATTCAGTATCAAGTGCCCTTAAAGGAAAAGATATACTTGATA
>JBJEPA010000141.1:0-7257 GCA_051880995.1 Ruminococcus sp. | reverse complement strand
TATCCTGACCATCACCAATGATATAGACATCACCGTCATATTCTGAAATTTCTAAGTACAAATCTTTAATAAGGATTGACCTGTCATTCTTAACTTTTTCAATTTTTCCGCCACTTACAATGTAATTGGCATTATACACTTGATTTCTTCTTGCATCCATAGTAGCCACCACAAGACCGTTCTTGTCTTTGCAGTTATAGGCTATTGAGTCAAGTGTGCTAACTTCATAACAAGGTATATCCTTGTCAAATGCAAGACCCTTTACAACAGCAACACCTATCCTGATGCCGGTAAAAGAACCGGGACCGTTATTCACAGACAAAGCATCTATATCATCAAGGGAAAGCTCATTTCGTGTAAGGATTTCATCAATCATTGGAAGTATTGTTTCGCTGTGAGTTAGTCCCTTATCCAAAAACAGCTCATCAACAATTCTGTTATCCTCACAAATACCAACAGATGAAGTTTTTGCGGAGGTATCTATACCAAGAATTTTCATTAAAGTTCAAGTCCTTCAATATTAATTATTCGTTCGTTTTCGCTTTCTCCCTGACTGATTTCTATACGGATATAGTCGTCAGGTAAAGCGTTTTCGATATTTTCGCTCCATTCAATAATCAGAACACCGGTATCAATATAGTCAAAAAAGCCTGTGCTGTAAAGGTCATCATAGGTGTTAATCCTATACATATCAAAATGATATACAGTATATTTTGCGCCATACTGATTCACAAGAGAGAATGTGGGACTTTGAACACCGTCATTAAAGCCAAGTCCTTTGCAAACACCTCGGGTAAAGGCAGTTTTGCCCATACCCAAGCCACCAAAAAAGGCGATTACTTCATTGCCTTTTAGCTTTGAGGCAAGGTTCATTGCTATTTGTTCAGTTTCCTCTACGGAATGTGAAATATATTTCATTAGAAAAGACCGCTTATCTTACTATTTTCATCAACATCAATACGATTAGCCGCAGGCTGTTTTGGAAGTCCGGGCATTGTCATAATGTCACCGGTATAAACAACTACAAAACCGGCACCATTAGAAATTCGTACATCTCTAACTGTGATGTTAAATCCCTTTGGAGCACCCAAAAGTGTTGGGTCATCAGAAAGTGAATACTGAGTCTTTGCTACACAAACAGGAAGTTTATCTCCCCCAAGGGCGACAACATCTGCCAAAGCTTTCTCTGCCTTTGTGGTAAAGTTAACACCGTCAGCACCGTAAATTTCAGTTGCGATTTTATTTATCTTTTCTTTTATTGTAAGGCTGTCATCATAAAGGAGCTTAAAGTCAGATGGTTTTTCGCAAGCCTCAACAACCTTTTTAGCAAGGTCTGTTCCGCCTTCGCCACCGTTACAGAATACATCAGAAAGGGCAAACTCTGCACCCATATCGTGGCAGTAGTCCTCAATATATTTTAGTTCCTCATCTGAGTCTGTATAGAATCTGTTGATTGCTACAACAACTGGAACTCCGTACTTACGCATATTGCTGATGTGAACACCAAGGTTTACAATACCCTTTTTAAGTGCCTCTAAATTTGGCTCGCTTACCTCTGCCTTTGGAACACCACCGTTGTATTTTAATGCACGACAGGTAGCAACAACAACTATACAAGATGGTGCAATGCCTGCAAATCTACACTTGATGTCAAGGAACTTTTCAGCGCCAAGGTCAGAACCAAAACCAGCCTCTGTAATGCAGTAATCAGCAAGCTTAAGTGCAAGCTTTGTTGCTCTTACAGAGTTACATCCGTGAGCAATATTTGCAAAAGGACCACCGTGCATAATAGCAGGAGTACCCTCAAGGGTTTGTACAAGGTTTGGCTTGATTGCATCTTTAAGGAGAGCAGTCATAGCTCCGTCAGCCTGCAAATCTCTTGCGAAAACCGGCTTTCCGTCATATGTGTAAGCAACAAGGATATTTCCCAGCCTTTTCTTAAGGTCAACAATATCACTTGCTAGGCAGAGAATAGCCATTACCTCTGAAGCAACGGTAATGATAAAACCATCTTCACGAGGAACACCGTTAATTTTTCCGCCAAGACCTACTACAACATTTCTTAATGCTCTGTCGTTCATATCAAGGCATCTCTTTATGAGAATTCTTCTCTGGTCGATACCAAGGGTATTACCCTGTTGCATATGGTTATCAAGCATAGCGCACAAAAGGTTATTTGCTGATGTTATGGCGTGCATATCACCTGTGAAATGTAGATTGATATCTTCCATTGGCAAAACCTGTGCATATCCACCGCCGGCAGCACCACCCTTTATACCGAAAACCGGTCCTAAAGAGGGTTCTCTAAGTGCGATAATTGCATTTTTACCTATCTTCGCCATAGCTTCGCCAAGACCTGCTGAGGTTGTTGTTTTTCCCTCTCCGGCAGGAGTTGGGTTGATAGCTGTAACAAGAATAAGCTTACCATCCTTTTTATTTTCCAGCCTATTCGCAAGTTCGTCGGAAAGCTTTGCCTTATATCTTCCGTAAGGCTCAAGCTCTTCTTCTTTTATTCCCAAATCGGCGGCTACATCCTTAATTAGTCTAAGTTCAGCCTGCTGTGCAATTTCAATATCAGTTAGCATAATATACTCCCCCTTGTACTATATATTTGAATTATAGCATAAAACATATTGGTATGAATTGCTGTTAAAGAATTATAAGCTATATTTAAATAAAATCTTGATATTAGTTAAGGTTTTTATTATAATAGATAAGAAATATATGAAAGGTGGTGGCTATTGATTAAAAATTTAATACACACGGTTCGTGACTACATCAAAAACACGGATAAAATCCTTTGGTTACTTACCCTTGCCGCCACAGCATACAGCTTTATTCTTATTTACAGTATGCAGCGTTCAACAGGAAGCAACTATTTGAAATCCCAGTTTTTTGCTGTTATGATTGGCATTGTGGGTGCGATTTTGTTTTCCATTGTTGATTACACGAATATGATACGGTTTTGGTATATTTCAGCCATTGCAGGAGTTTTACTTGCAACATCCGTATTCTTATTCGGTATTACTGTTGAGGGAACTGACGATACCGCATGGATTAGTCTTCCCGGTGGAATTACTTTTCAGCCATCAGAGCTTATAAAGATTTGCTTTATCTTAACTTTTTCAAAACATTTAAGCTATCTGACGGAGAAAAATCTTATACACAGTGCTAAGGGTGTAATTTTTCTCTTTATTCACGCCTTGATTCCTGTTGCAATCATTCACGTTCAGGGTGACGACGGCTCTGCTTTAATCTTTTTGATGATGTTCGCAGTAATGTCCTTTACTGCCGGCGTTCAGATAAGATATTTTGTGGGGGCAATATGTGCCTGTCTTGCTTGTATTCCTGTTATCTGGAATTTTGTTATGAACGATGAGCATAGAAACAGGATTATTGCACTTTTTGACCTGGATGGGAACGCACTATCCGATTATGGTTGGCAACAATATCAAGGAAAGGTTTCTATCGCTTCCGGCGGAGTATTTGGCTCGGGACTTGGAAAAGGCACAAGAGTACAGAGCAATATAGTTCCCGAACAGCAAAACGACTTTATCTTTACCGTTGCCGGTGAAGAGCTGGGTTTTGTTGGATGCTTAGTTTTAATACTGATACTTATACTTTTAATGGTAAAGATTATTTTAGTTGCACAAAACACAAATGATGTTGCAGGCGCAAGCATTTGCTACGGTTTGTTTGGTATGCTTTCAACCCAAACACTAATTAACCTTGGAATGGTACTTGGATTTTTACCCGTAATCGGAATTACACTTCCCTTCTTCTCTCAGGGTGGTACTTCGGCAATGTCTATGTTCTTTGGTGTAGGACTTGTGCAAAGCGTATATCTTCACAATAAGCTTGATATTGACGACCGATTGTCCTTTGCATATAAAGAACTATTAAAAGAATAAACGAAAACTCGCATCATATGATGCGAGTTTTTATTAGTATAAATATTGTATTCTTGAAATTGGAAGAACTACAAATTGAGCCTTTCCTATAATGTTATCTTCATCAATAAGTCCGATTTCAGAATATCTGCTGTCGAGGGAATCAAGACGGTTGTCCCCCATTACAAACACCTTACCCTCAGGTATCACCTCAGGTATCTCTGTGTTGCCCTCTTTTAGTTCTGAACTAACATATGGCTCATCAAGAAGTGTTCCATCAACATAGACTCTCTCGTTTTCAAAGTCTATTTTAAGGGTCTGACCCTCAGTAGCAATAACACGCTTGATAATAGGCTTGTCGTATTCTTCGGCATGGCTTATTACAACAATATCGTTGTTTTGAGGCTCATACATAAAGTTAGTAACAATCACTTTGTCGCCGTCAAGGAGTGTATTCATCATTGAACGGCCGTCAACATTTACTATTCTAAAGAAAAATGTGAGCAGGATAATAATTACAACAACTGCAATTATCACGGAATGTACAAGGTAATATACAATTCCCACAGAGGGGGAATTATTTACCACGATATAATCCTTTTCTTCTTTATTATCAACAGTTTCATCAGCAGTCTGCAAATCAGCAGAACTTTCCTCTATTCTATTGTTTTCTTTCTCGTTATCGGTCAAATTATTCACCGCCTTGCACAGGAATCTGTGATACTAATATAAATAACCTATTTTGTTAACAGGCAAAATTCTGAATTGAGCCTTTCCAATAATGTCGTCAACATCAATAAGACCAACCTGATTGTATCGGCTATCGTTGGATATAGCCCTGTTGTCGCCCATTACAAAAACCTTTCCCTCAGGGATAATTTCGGGTATCTTAGCATCTCCCTGAACAATTTCAGAGGAAATGTAAGGTTCGTCAATCATCTTGCCGTCAACATAAACTTCCTGCTTGTCAAAATCAATTTTCAGGGTTTGACCCTCTGTAGCTATGACACGCTTGACGATTGGCTCGTCGAGATGCTGACCGTGGCTTATTACAACAATATCGCCGTCGGCAGGAGTGTACATAAAGCTTGTAACAATGAGCTTTTCATTATCAATAAGGGTATTCTTCATAGAATCCCCGTCAACATTGACAATCCTAAAGAAATATGTAAGGACAAAGAGCATTATAAACATTATTGTAACAATAGACTTTGTCCAATCGAAAATCCAGTTACCGGTATAACCTGTTTTGATAATATATTTATTATTTCGATAATTTTTATCCATTAAATTTCTATTCCATCCGTTAAAATAAAGTAAAAAAGGGACATAATGTCCCCTTTAATTACTTTTTGATTTGTTCTTTTACCTTAGCAGCCTTACCTACTCTATCTCTGAGGTAATACAGCTTACTTCTGCGTACCTTACCGTATCTAACAACCTTAACATCAACCACATTTGGTGAATGTACCGGGAATACTCTTTCGATACCAACACCATAAGAAACTCTTCTTACTGTGAATGTTTCGGAAATTCCGCTTCCCTTTTTTGCGATAACAGTACCTTCAAACATCTGGATACGCTCTCTTTCGCCTTCACGAATGTTAACTGATACCTTAACAGTATCACCAACATTAAACTCTGGGAAAGATTCTTTCATTGATGTTTGTGCAATAAGTTTTAGTGCGTCCATTTATTTTCCTCCTAATAATTCAGACATTCGTACACAATACGGCAGAGGAATGTCAGCTTCAAACTTTCGGTCATAGACCTTAATTTGACCCCTATCAGTTTCCCGACAGACTCCAAACGCTTGTATATAATAACACAATATTAACTCAAATGCAAGAGTTTTTTCCAAATATGAAAAATAATTTAATTATTATTTTGCATTTCTATGAGAAATTTATTGAAATATTCGGGGAGTTCAGAATTAAACTCCAAATATTCCCCACTTCGTGGGTGAACAAAGCCAATAACCTTTGCGTGAAGGCATTGTCCCTTAAGCTTTGTTATCACTTTTTTAGGTCCGTAAACATCGTCACCGGCAACAGGATGGCCAATAGACGCCATATGAACTCTTATTTGATGTGTTCTTCCTGTTTCAAGAATACACCTGATGTGTGTAAAGTTGCCGAAATTTTCAATCACTTCATAGTGGGTAACTGCATTTTTTGAGTTCTCATAGGTTACACACATCTTTTTTCGGTCTTTTTTACTTCTGCCGATAGGAGCGTCAACAGTACCGTTTTCTGTTATGTTACCATATACCACAGCCTGATATTCCCTTTTAAAGCTGTGCTCCTTTATTTGCTCAGCAAGGGCATTGTGTGCAAAGTCATTTTTGGCTACAATTAAGAGTCCGCTTGTATTCTTATCAATGCGGTGAACAATTCCCGGTCTTAGCACACCATTAATTCCTGAAAGGCTGTCCTTGCAGTGGTACAACAAAGCATTAACAAGTGTTCCGGAGTAGTTTCCGGGGGCAGGATGAACCACCATTCCCTTAGGTTTGTTAACAACAAGCAGGTCATCATCTTCATAAACAATATCAATTGGGATATTCTCAGCTTCAACCGAATATTCCACAGGGTCAGGTATCACAAAAACAATATTATCGCCGGATTTAACCTTGTATTTTTTATTTTGCAATACACCGTTAACTCTTAAGCTTTCCTTTTCTATCAAATTAGCAATAGCTGAGCGAGAAATATCAGAAATATTCTTTGAAAGAAATTTATCAATTCTTTCGCCCTCATCCTCTTTTAAAGCCACAAAGCTATGTTCAGTCATTGTTATTCTCCTTTTGTGGCTTTGATTTTGAGGAGTCGGAGAAAAACAGAAGATAAATTATCAGCAAAACTGTGCCTACTGTTATGGCATAGTCAGCAAAGTTGCACACCGGACTAAAGAAAGTAAGCTGTAAGTAGTCAATTACATAACCGAGAAAAATTCTGTCAATAAGGTTGCCTATGCCTCCGCCGATAATCAAGGCAGAAGAAATGAGGAAAAGCTTAGACTTTATACCTTTAAAAATAATGATATACAAAAGCACAAGTATGATTATTGAGGTGAACACAATGAAAATCCACCTCATATCCTTAAACATACCAAAGGCTACTCCCCTGTTTTCTACATATGTTAAATCCAAAATATATGGCACTGCAGTTACTGTACCGGCCTGTGGCAGATACATAGCAACAAAATATTTAATTAATTGATCAATAAATACAATCAAAGCCGCAATGGCAAGGGATATACCAATCAATTCATCACCTCATTAAAAAACGGTGCACACTACTGTGCACCGTCTTAGAAATTATTTCAGTACATTTACACATCTTGCACAAAGAGTAGGATGTTCACT
>JBJEPA010000140.1:0-1624 GCA_051880995.1 Ruminococcus sp. | reverse complement strand
TTCACAAAACATTTACCTTTGCCGATATAAAAAGACTTAGCAATATGGCGGCAAATGCCTTTAAAAATCAGGGTGTTAAAAAGGGCGACAGAGTAATTGTAATTCTCAAGAGGAATTATGAATACTGGTACGTTGTGCCTGCACTTCACAAGCTGGGAGCTATCGTTATCCCGGCAACAAATATGCTTACTTTGGACGACATCACATACAGAGTTGACACAGCGAATATCCGATTTGCAGTATCCACTCCTGACGGAGATACAGCCGAAACTCTTGTTAAAGCGTCAAAGGAAAGACCGCAACTTGAAAAGGTATTTGTTGTTCGACGTGATGTGGAGGGCGCTGTCAATCTTACAGAGGAAATTGAAAAGGCTGACGATTCCTTTGACAGGGTTGAAACACTTGCAAAAGAGCCAATGCTCATATACTTTACTTCCGGTACAACAGGCTATCCAAAGGCTGTTATGCACGACCACACCTACACACTTTCTCACATAATCACAGCAAAGTTTTGGCAGGATGTTAAGGAAAAGGGACTTCACCTAACCGTTGCCGAAACAGGCTGGGGCAAAGCGTCCTGGGGCAAAATTTACGGTCAATGGCTGTGCGGATGCGGAGTTATGGTTTACGACTTTGACCACTTCTCACCTGACAAGCTGTTGAGAGTTATGGAGAAGTACAAGGTTACTTCCTTCTGTGCGCCACCAACAGTTTACCGCTATTTCATCAAGCGTGGAATGGATAAGTACGACCTTTCCTCATTAAAGCACATTACAACAGCCGGTGAGGCACTTAACCCTGTTGTATTCAAGAAAGTTTATGAGCAGACAGGACTAAGGCTTATGGAGGGCTTTGGTCAGACAGAGTCTGTGCTTATGCTTGGCAACCTTGTGGGAAGTTCAGAAAAGGTTGGTGCTTTGGGCAAACCAACACCTCTTTACAACACAATGATTGTTGACGACAGCGGTAAGGAACTGCCTGCAAATGAGGTGGGGGAGATTGTTGTCGTTCCACAGGAAAATCAGCACGGTATCTTTATGGGATATTGCGGTGACGAAAAGCTGTATGAAAAGGTATGGAAAAACGGTGTTTATCACACAGGCGACACAGCCTATAAGGATGAGGATGGATACTACTGGTATGTTGGCAGAATTGACGACCTTATTAAGACAAGGGGCTTTAGAGTAGGTCCTTTTGAAATTGAAAATGTCCTTATGAAACACCCCGCAGTTATGGAATGTGCAGTTATCGGCGTTCCCGACGAGGCAAGAGGTCAGGCAATCAAGGCAACAGTTCACCTTGCAGATGGCTACACAGAGAGCAGGGAGCTGAAAAGAGAGCTGAAAACCTTTGTAAACAGCAGAGTTGCGTCATACAAGCATATTCAGCATCTGGAGTTTATTGACGAAATGCCAAAGACTATCAGCGGAAAAATCAAAAGAACAGACATTAGAGAAATCGACAGAAATAAGATTTGCTAATGTTGTGAAAGATAAAACAGGCTCCCTTAGGGGAGCCTTTTTTACAGACAGCCTCCCTCAGACGAGGGAGTGGCACGCTTGCCCTCTCCACCGCCTCCCTTGTGTAAAGGGAGGGGGACCGCTTGCGGTGGAGGGTTTGTCAG
>JBJEPA010000139.1:0-26576 GCA_051880995.1 Ruminococcus sp. | reverse complement strand
ACTCTTCATTTTTGATAATTTCATCAAACAGTTCCTGTGCTTTACATAAGTTTTGGAGTTTTTCTTCTCTTTTATAGTTTGATTGAGCCAGTATATCTGCCTTTTGAACCTTTAGGAGTAGTAGGAATTTTTCCTCCCCCATATTTTTAAGTATCTTCTTGATAATCACCTTATCGGCTTTTATATTAAGGGAGTGATTTCTTACTAAAAATGAAACTGTATCAATAAAATCCTTTGGATATTTAAGCCTTGTCAGCACTTCCCTTGAAATAGCCTCACCTACCCTATCGTGACCATTATAGATAAAGAAACCGTTTTCGTCAGTTTTCTGTGACATAGGCTTTCCAATATCGTGAAAAAGCATTGTCATTCGCAGTACAACGTCATTTTCTATATTCTTTACAGATGAAACGGTGTGTTTCCACAGGGTTTTATTTTGGTGTGGGTTATTCTGCTGAAAATTGAACATTGAAGAAATTTCGGGAATAACCACAGCCACAACATCCTTAAATCGTCTTAATATGTAATCACAACATTCACCACAGAGGATTTGAGAAAATTCCTTAGATACTCGTTCCTTGGATATGTTATTAAGTAGTTTTTTATTTTCTAATATAGCATTAAAAGTGTTGTATTCTATGGAAAAGTTATATACAGAGGCAAACCTTAATGCTCTTAAAATTCTAAGTGCATCCTCCTTGAATCTTGTGTCGGCATCCCCCACACAACGGATAGCCTTATACTCCACATCCCTTTTGCCGTTAAAGTAATCTACCAAAACCTCCTTTGGGTTATATGCCATTGCATTAACTGTAAAATCTCTCCGGGACAAATCGTCTTTTAGTGATGAGGTAAACACAACTTTTTCGGGATGGCGACAATCAATATAGTCCCCGTCTATTCGGTATGTAGTAATTTCATACACTTCTTTGTCCATTATTACTGATACTGTACCGTGCTTTATTCCATTGTCAAAAGTTTTGTAATCAGAAAAAATCTCAAGCATTTCCTCGGGTTTAGCATTTGTGGTAAGGTCATAATCTTTAGGTGTTAATCCCATAAGCATATCCCTAACGCAACCGCCTACCGCATAGCACTCATAGCCCTTGGACTCAAGTAGGGAAATAATCTTATTTACATTTTGGGGCAACTTTATATTCATATTCATCATCTCACGGATAAAATATTCACATCTTTACAGGTTTTATTATATCACAAATATTTTAATTGACAAATTTTTTATTAAAACATATAATAGATAGCACACGTATCATAATTTGTACATAAGAAGGGGTTAAATTGGATAATGCTAAAATCGCATATCGTGTATCATTTGTAACTATTGTTGGTAATGTTGTACTGGCTGTATTTAAGCTATTAGCCGGTATTATTGCGGCATCAAGCGCTATGGTTTCTGACGCAATCCACTCGTTTTCTGATGTTTTTAGTACCATTATAGTAATTATCGGGGTAAAGATTTCTTCAAGAGAATCTGACTCATCCCACAGATATGGTCATGAACGAATGGAATGTATGGCATCTATGGGACTTGCGGCGGTGCTGTTCGCCACAAGTATTGGCATTGGTTACAGTGGGTTAACAAAGATTATTTCAAGTGACTATTCAGGCCTTGCAACTCCCGGACTGCTTGCCCTTATTGCCGCAATAGTTTCGATTGTTGTCAAGGAGCTTATGTACCACTACACTATGCACGCTGCAAAGAAGATTAATTCTTCATCTTTAAAGGCAGACGCATGGCACCACAGGAGTGACGCTCTTTCTTCCGTAGCCAGTCTTATTGGTATCGGCGGAGCAATGATGGGTCTGAAAATACTTGACCCTATTGTTAGTATAATCATTTGTCTTGTTATCGTAAAGGCTGCCTTTGATATACTAAAGGAATCCATTGACAAGCTGGTTGACAAGTCCTGTGACGAGGAGACAATTAAGAAGATGGAAGAAACTGTACTTAATATTGACGGTGTCCTTGATTTGGACGATATTAAGACAAGACTTTTCAGCAACAAGATTTTTGTTGACATAGAAATTTGTGCTGACGGAAACCTTACATTGTGGGATGCTCACGATATAGCCGAGAATGTTCACGACAAGATCGAGGAAGATTTTAAGGATGTTAAGCACTGTATGGTTCATGTAAATCCAAAATAAAAGACAAAATTTTACTTGGCACTGCCTTTTTGGCAGTGCTTTTTTGTTGCTTTATGCTCAAAAAACAAAAATACACCGCCACTATGGGCGGTGTTACTTATCAGCTATAATACTTTTTAATAATTTTGCCTTTGAAAAATTCGCAAACCTTTGTAAGAAGGTAGAACATACCCAGAGAAACAGACAAAAACAGTAACATTATTACAAAGGAATATAAACCCAGATGTACTGTATTTATAAAATCATTTGCAAATACAAATCCTATTATCAGCCCGACAAAAATAAATGAAACGAGAATGAATCTGAGCTTATTAAATGGAAGAGAAATCTTAACCACCAATGTAAACAGAGTAAAGGCAGTAATCATAACTGAAATTGTTTCGATAACGCTTTCAGAAAGTCCAAGCCAGTTGCCGAACATCATCATTAGTATTACATTTAGTGCTATGGTTATACCCGCAGGCAAAGCACCTGTGATTATGTTAAGGAAGAAGTTGCCACGGATACGATTGTTGTTGTACTCCATTGCCAATACGAATGATGGGATGCCTATTGTAAGTCCGCCGATAAAGGAAAGCTGAATTGACTGGAACGGATAGGAAACTCCGCAGACAACTACAATTATAGATAGAAGAATTGAAAAAATATTCTTTACAAGAAATAAGGATGCACTTCGTTGAATGTTCTGAATTGTTCTTCTGCCCTCTGCAACGATATGTGGCATTGAGGCAAAGTCGTTATCTGCAAGCACAATCTGAGAAACACACTTGGCGGCTTCGCTACCCGAAGCCATAGCAACGGAACAATCTGCTCTTTTCAGGGCAAGGACATCATTAACTCCGTCACCTGTCATTGCAACTGAATGGCCTTTCTTTTGAAGTGCCATTACAATTTTTTCCTTTTGCTGTGGAGTAACTCTGCCGAAAATTGTATATTTTTCGGCGGCATCCTCAATTTCTTTATCCGTAACTAATGTACTGCAATCAACTGCGCTGTTGTATGTTTCTATCTCAAAATTCTTAGCTATTGTAACAATAGTATTTACGGAATCACCTGAGATAATTTTAATATTTACATCCTGCTGTTTAAAATACTCCAAAGTTTCCTTAGCGGTACTTCTCAGCTTGTCCTTCAAGAGAACATTACAAACAGGGGTTCTCTTATTACCCTCAATTAAAATAAAGGTGAGAACTCTGTAATCGGTTTCGTACTTTTTCACCTGTTTAAGTATATCAAATTCATTATCGTTAAGTATGAACTCACCTGCACCGCAGAGAATAGTTGAACCCTCAAACACAACAGAAGAACACTTTTTTTCTGATGAAAAAGGATTTACCTTTAGAGCATTATTGAATGGACGACCTGAAATATAATCCCTGATGGCATTCATTGTGCTGTTGTAGTCGGTACTGTTGTTTGCAAAGTCGGACAGTACATTTAATGTATCCTCCATACTTACACCGTCACAGGGCAGAACAGACTCAACAAGCATTTCATCACAGGTAAGTGTTCCTGTCTTATCAAGGCAGAGAACATCCACCCTAGCAAGGGTTTCTATACAGTACAAGTCCTGAACAAGAACATTCTTTTTGGAAAGCCTGATTACAGATACTGCAAGGACAGTACTTGTAAGAAGAACAAGTCCCTCGGGAATCATACCGATTAATGCGGCAACAGTTTTTACAACTGTATCTGTTATTGGCTCTTTTAGTATTAGAAGATGGTTGAGAAAGAGAATAATTCCAAGCGGAACGAGAATACAGGTAACCACCTTAATAATTTTTTTGATTGTTATGAAAATTTCTGAATTGATTTTTT
Source organism: Ruminococcus sp. (assembly GCA_051880995.1). Lineage (GTDB taxonomy): Bacteria > Bacillota > Clostridia > Oscillospirales > Acutalibacteraceae > Ruminococcoides. Next base: position 22,589 of record JBJEPA010000139.1, on the reverse strand, counting down.
TATAATATTTTGCAGAATTGTTTATCTTAGATGCGTAATTATCGTCACCTACGGCTGTGACACAGGCATAACAACTTCCGGAATTTACAAAACTACCGGACATAAGCTTGTCGCCAACCTTTTTGCAAATAAGCTCGCTTTCGCCTGTTAAAAGGCTTTCATTTGCGTAACATTCTCCTGAAACTACTGTACAGTCGGCAGGCACCTGACTTCCTCTTTCAAGGACAAGAATATCATCAAGGACAATATCTTCGTTATTAATACTTATCTTTGAACTATCCCTTAGGACAGATGAAGTATTGCCGGAGATAATTGACAGCTTGTCAACTGCTCTTTTGCTCCTTATCTCCTGTACTATTCCTATTATAGTGTTAAAAAATACAACGCCGATAAACAGCATATTCTTGTAGGAGCCTACAAGAAAAACAGACACAGCCAAAAATATATTTAACAAATTGAAAAGGGTAAATATATTTTTAAAAAGAATTGAACCCAAGGTCTTTTTAGGCTTTGAATTGTCAATATTTACCTTTCCGGCATCAATACGCTGTTTTACCTCTTGTGTTGAAAGTCCTGTAAGATTATTTTCCAAAATCATATTGCACCAAATTTTAAATCAGAATAAAAATTATGGTATTTTACAGTTATTTATCACAAAAAATAATGAAAAGATACCAAATAAAAATTTATAAAACCTACTTACCAGACAATTATACTACAAAAATATAAAAAATAAAAGTATGACATATAAAGTAGGTGAATTTATGAAAAAAATATTGTCATTACTAATTATTATTGTTGCTGGCTTTGGTTTTTATAACACTATAATCAATTCTTCAAACGCAGTAACCGCCAGCGAGGATTTAAAGAATAAAACTGTTCAAATTGGTGGTCAGCCATTTGGAATAAAATTTTACTCACAGGGTGCAATGATTACAAAAGTGAGAAAAAATTCTCCTGCTGACACAGGAGGACTAAAGAAAAACGATATAATTATTGAAATTGACGGTGAGAAAATCAAAACCAATGAAAAGGTTAAGAAAATCATTGCAAACAGCAATGGTAAAGAACTTAATATTACTGTCAACAGAGATTACGAGATAATTAATGTAAAAATTACACCAGAATTTATAAAAAACAAATATACAGCAGGAATATGGATAAAGGACAGCTGTGCAGGAATTGGAACAATAACATATTACGACGAAGAGAATAACTCCTTTGCTTGTCTTGGTCACGGAATATGTGACAAGGATTCCTCAACATTGTTACCTATGGCTGAGGGAGATATTTGCCCTGCTGTTATTGAAAGTATAGAAAAGGGCAAAAGCGGTTGTCCGGGAGGACTTAACGGATATTTTCTTGATGAGGAAATTGGCAAGGCATATAAAAACTCTGAATATGGTGTGTTCTGTAATAAGGAGGAGGAAACATCTTATAAAGAATACAAAATTGCAGACAAAAAGGATATAGAAAACGGACAAGCATATATTTATACCACAGTTGAAGGTAGTACCCCAAAGATGTATGAGGTAAATATCCACCAGACAAGCATACTGAATTTTGACAAAAAGAAAGATTTAGTGATAGAGATTACAGATGAGGAACTGCTTAGAAAAACAGGAGGAATTGTTCAGGGTATGAGTGGCTCGCCAATCATACAAGGGGATAAGATTGTTGGTGCTATAACTCATGTTTTTGTTAACGACCCAACAAAAGGTTATGGAATTTTGGCAGAAACAATGATAGAAAACGAATAATAATTAGGAAACACTGAATAAATCTCTTTACACATCTTGTACGCATATTTTCCTACGGTATTCCCAAAAAATCCTCAAAGTATGCCAGTATTCCTGCGGTTTTTTGAACAACCGACAAAAAATCTGACAGCCCTTTCTGTGCAAATGATTTAATCAGTGTTTCCTTTAAAATTTCTTGTAAGAATAAAAGGATTTTATCAGAAAATTGTCGCAAAGCTTCTGTTTTTTATGGTAATTGTTGAGAAATAAAAAATATTTTTTGAAAAAATTTTAATGTATGGTATTGATATATTTACCATAATATGGTATTATTATCTCAACAAATAAATAAGGGAGAATTTTCATGGAGAATAAAATCAAACTACTTCTTACTGAAGAACCAAATGAATTTGACGAAGAAACAATCCGTTTCCTCAACAGCAAAAACTTTTCTATCTATTATTCGGCAAAAGACGGCGAAGACCTATTGAACAAAATAGGCGAAATACACCCTGATGTTGTACTGTTCGACCTATTCTTAACAAGACTTGACGGAATCAGCGTTATGCGTCACATTAGGCAAGAAAGCAAAAACATTCCCCTGTTTATTGCTTTTTCTACCTTTAGAAGCACTTTGCTTGAACAGGAAGCTATGAACAACGGCGCATCCTACTTTGTGCTAAAGCCTTACAATATTAAGGATTTGACAGAAAACATCAAAATGCTTTTAAGCACAAAAAATACTGTACAGACAAGCAGTGTATGCCCCAACATCAACATTGAGGTTAAGGTGACAGAAATTCTGCACCAAATCGGCGTTCCTGCTCACATTAAGGGTTATCATTATCTTAGGGATTCTATCCTTATGTCTGTTGAAAAGCCTGAAATTATCAACGCTGTAACAAAGGAATTATACCCATCTGTTGCCCTAAAATACGAAACAACCTCCAGCAGAGTTGAAAGAGCCATCAGACACGCAATAGAGGTTGCATGGGACAGAGGTGATGTGGATGTACTAAACTCCTACTTTGGTTATACTATCCACAACTCAAGAGGTAAGCCCACAAACAGCGAATTTATTGCAATGATTAGCGACAAGCTAAGACTTCAGCTTAAAAACGCAAGCTAATTTAAACTGAGAGAAAAGAGATTTATATATATTTCTAAACACAAAGGCGGTACAGTTTATACTGTACCGCTTTTGTGTATGAAAAATTGGTTATAAAGTAAAGCAAAGATGCTTTATTAGAATAGGAATATGAAAATTATTTTACCTTGACTTTCAGGTTTAATGTTTTCACACCGTTAACCTTAACTTTCAAGGTAGTTGTGCCTTTCTTTATGCCTTTTATTTTTAATGACACAGAATTTGTCTTTGATGTGATTTTGGCATACTTGGTGTTTACATATTTATTATTAATGGCACTTACCTTTCCGGATAATTTCACAGTAACTGTTTTGCCTTTCTTTACAGATACATTAGATTTGGAAAGCTTTGGATTTGATGTAACGGTTACTTTGCAAGTGAGCTTTTTGCCTGTTGTAAGTGTTGCAGTAACTGTGGCTGTTCCCCTGCCGAGGGAAGTTACCTTTCCGCCTTTTACAGTAACAATTTTTTTGTTGGTTGTTGACCAGCTTTTTACCGCTCCGTTAGTCACCTTTAGTGTCTTTACAGTACCCGCAACTGTGCTGAATTTAGTTTGGGATATTTTTGGTGTTTTTACAGTCGGTTGGGTTGTAGGGTTGGTAGTAGGCACTGTAGTAGTTGTTGGAGTTGCAGTAGTAGGTGGAGCTGTTGGAGAAACTGTTGTAGGTGGAATTATGGGTTCAGTTACAAAGTCGCTTGGTGAGGCCTGATAAAATGTGATACTATTGTTTTTTGCATAGGTTTCAGGTGTTGTATCTGAATATCCATAGAAGGCAATATCAGTTTCTTGTTTTACATATGTTTTAGTATTGGCATTATAAGTATAGCCAAAACTCTGGGTATTTAGGGTCGGATTTATATTGTAGAAAACAACCTTTGAAAGATTATTACAGTTAGCAAATGCGTAAAATTTTACTTCTGTAAGGGTCAAAGGCATAATCAGTTCTTTTACTGCAGTACCAAAAAATGCCCTTTTTCCAATTACCTGAACATTATTCAGATTGATTCTTTCAACTGCGGAACATCCCTCAAAGACAGACTCCCCTATTTCGGTTACAAGGTCAGGAATTGAAACACTTTCAAGGGAGGTACATCCACTAAATGCTCTGATTTTTATATCCATCAGATTATCGGAAAAAAGAATATTTTTAAGGGATGTGCATTTATAGAAAGCATAGTCATCAACTGATGTAACACTTTCAGGCATCTGTACTGTTTCAAGTGAAGTGCTTTCTGAGAAAAAGTATGGGGAAAGCTGTGTCATTGATGGAGAGATAACAACGCATTTAATTGCTGTTGTTTTGCTAAAGGCATAGCTTTCTGCTGTTGTTACCGTTGTTGGAATATAGTAGCAGTCACTTGCCTTTGCCTGAGGATATTTTATAAGTCTTTTTTTATCATTGCTTAAAAGTACTCCGTCAATGTCTGAATAAACTGCATTATCACTATCAACCTTTATGCTCTCAAGGTCACTGCATCCGTTAAAGGCATAGATAGAAATTGATGTTACCGAAGCAGGAATACTGATATTTTTAAGGGAACTGCAATAGATGAACGCAAAAATATCTATTGTGTTAACTGATGAACCTATTATGACGCTTTTAAGATTTTTACAATCTTTGAAACAGTACTTTGGAATTTTTGCTAATGAATTTGAAAGTGTTACCTTTTGAAGTGATACACAATTTGAAAAGGCATGCTGACCGATTTCTGTAACGCTGTTTGGAACTGCAATAGATAAAACTCCTCTGCAATTATTAAAGGCGTATTCGTCGATTTTCTTAACAGATGAACCGATTTTCAGACTTTCAAGTCCTGTACAGTTGTCAAAGGCATATTTTCCAACAGTTTCAACACCGTTAGGGATTGTAATTGCTGACAAAACTTTGGCATTCTGAAAGGCATAATTTCCGATAGACTTAAGTGTTGAGGGCAGGGTGATTTTCTCCGCTTTGGTGTCTTTAAAGGCTTTGTCTGCTATTGCAGTAACGGCGAAACCGTAGATTTTAGAAGGAATTACAAAATCCGTATAACTACTATCATAACCTGTAATAGTAATGTTGTTATCGGTTAATTTCTTATTCAGTTCAGGATAAGAAAGGTAACCGTCACAGACAAAATCGTTTTCTTCATCCCTGAAGCCAAAAGAACCGTATAGGGCAAAAATATGTGCAATACTATCCGTTGTACCGTAAATAGTTGCATTTCTTGTATAGTTCAAATCGGTACTGAAAATATTGTTATCGGGTACTTCTTCAAGAGTATTTGGAAGATATATTTTACTTGGCTTACAGTCCATAAAGGCATAATCCCCGATTTTTGCAATACCCTCTGAAATATGAAGTTCATTTGACACAGACAAACCTGCAAAAGCTTTTTCGGGGATTTTAATCATAGAACAAGGAACAGTAAAATTCTTAAATGAAACTCCGTCAAAGCAGTAAATACCAAAATGCATACAGGTTTTTGGAATACTTATTTCTGAGATACTTTCACAATTTACAAAAGCATAATCTCCAATTGATGTGTATTTATCAGAAAGTGTGATATCGGACAAACCGGTGCAATAACCAAAGGCATATGAACTGATTGTCACAACTCCCTTGGCAGAAAACTTTTTCATATTACTGCATCCTTTAAATGCAGAATCATCTAAGAATTGAACAGTGTCGGGAAGTACAACACTTTCAATACTCTTAACTAAACTAAAAGCATTTTTACCGATTTTGTAAAGGTTCTTATTAAAGGTGCTTGGAACAGAAAAACTCTTTATATCGGACTTTTGGGGGCAAAGCACAACCTCGCTGTAATTATATTCATCTGTATAAACGAGGGCTTTGTTAAGTATTGAATAGTTCTTATTGTTATTATCAATAGTTATTTCTTTAAGGTTGCTAAGATTATAAATAGCAGTTGGGTCTATATATTCAAGGTTTGCCGGCAAATTAATCTTTTCAATAAAGCTATATCCATTAAAAATGTATTTATTTATACGTTTAACCCTATCGTCAATAGTAATCTCCACAGGTTTACTTCCCATAGGATAAGCTACAAGGGTTGTCATATCCTTGGAGTAAACAATACCGTTAACAGAGGTTAAATACTGGTTGCTGTCTGCAATATTGATGCTCTTAATTCGATAATTTTCCTCTCTCAAAGCATTGTAAACATTATCGGTGTTGCCAAGGAAGGTGATATTGTCAATAGAGCTGTTAAAATGAAAACTGTCATTAGCTATATAGGATATTGATTCGCCAACTACAATATCGGTTACCTTTTGTCCAAAATATACTTTACCGCTGATGCCTGTTATTGTATAATCCCCCACTTTGGTAGGAACATTGGCTGTTCCCTCTTCATCAATAAAAGCATAATCAATATATGCGTGAGTGCTGTCACAAGGAGAAATTCTAATATCATCAATTGTCACCACACCTGAAGGACTAATCTCTTCTGTTGCTCCTAAGAATGAAAAGTCTATTGGTGATATGTACTGTGCATTTATTGAAAGCACAGTACTTGACACCATAACCATACAAATAACAATACTTGTAATTCTTTTAAAAATTTTCATATTATCCTCCCTACTTTACCTTAACCTTTATTTTCAAAGTTTTAACACCGTTGATTTTTACTTTAAGGGTTGTTGTACCCTTTTTAAGCCCTTTGATAGTTAAAGTTTTGGCACTTGGCTTTGAAGTAAATTTTGCATATTTGGTGTTTGTGTATTTATTATTAATGGAAGAAACTTTACCGCTAAGGGTAAGCCTTACGGATTTGCCCTTTTTAACCGTGGCACTACTTTTGTTTAGCTTTGGGGCTGACTTAACCTTAACTGTACAGGTCAGGTTTTCACCTGTTACAAGTGTTGCGTTCACTATAGCTGTTCCTTTATCAAGTGCAGTAACCTTGCCGTTTTTCACCGTGACAATACTGCTGTCGGAGGTTGACCAACTTTTCACCTTCCCGTTAGTTACGCTTAAGGTCTTTGCACTTCCTGACCGGAAAACTATACTTCTTTCAGAAATCTTTGGTTCGATTACTTTGACATTGATTTTGTAAACCTCACCTGTAACAAGCTTAACAGTAACTGTGGTATTTCCGCCACCTCCTGCTGTGATTTTGTTACCTGATATAGTAGCAACACTTTTGTTGTTGCTATATGTGTTGATAATATTTTCAAGGTCAAGAACTTCACAATTTCCTTTTCTAAGCTCTGCTGTTTGGTTGAATGTTACATCTTTACTTTCAATAAAGGTATAGTCATAGGTATTGCAGTAGGTTTCTGCTGTTGAACCAACTTTACCATATACATTTACACTTCCATCCGGTGTGAAAACATAACTTTCTATGGTTGTTACTGATGGCGGAAGATTAATTTTTTTAATGCCTGTTTTGTAGAAAGCCTCTTTGCCGATTTTTGTAACATTATCCGGAATATAAATGCTAGTTAAGGCTCTGCAAAGCATAAAACTGCTGGCCGGAATTTCTTTGATAGATGAGCTAAGGCTAAAACTTTTAAGGGAATAGCAATTACTAAAGCAATTTTCTCCAAAAGAATTAAGCAAATTACTATTAGAAACCCTGTTAAGAGATGTACAGTTATAAAAGCTGTAATCAGCAAGCTTTTCAACTGAATTTGCTAAATCAAATTCAGTTAGAGAAGTACAGTTTGAGAAAGCATAGTTGCCGATAGTTTTCAGCTTGTTTGAATATTTGCTGATTGTCAGCTTTGTGCAGTCCGCAAAGGCATAATCCTCTATTGTGGTAAGGGAATTACCAAAGTTAAAATTACAAATCTTTTTGCAGTTTTTAAATGCCTTTTTTTCGATTTTTTCAACAGACAGAGGATATGCAGAAATCTTCATTTGCTGACAATTTTCAAAAGCACTCTCCCCAATAACATTAATTGTGCTTGGGAAAGAAAATTCTTTCAAATTAGTACAATTATAGAAAGTATATTCCCTTATTACCGTAAGGCTATTTGAAATTTTTATGTAGTTAAGACGTTGACAGTTACTAAAGGCATATGTACCAACATAACCTACGCTGTCAGGCAATGTTACTGAGTTGACATCCGAGCCACTAAAAGCATAGCTGGCAACATTATTAACACCATTTTTTATTACAAGGTCTTTGTCAATAGTACCCTTATATCCAAGTAGAATATTATTCCTGATAATTAATCCATTAGGCAGGGATTTGTACCACTCTGAATCTTTAAGAAAATCCTTGGGAACTTCCCTTACATTTTTGCCAAAGGATACTTCTTCAACATGATAAGTAGCTGTGAAAAAATTGTCCGGTATAACCCTAACGTTATCACCTATTACTATTTTTTTGAAACAAAAATATGTTGAATTTTTCTCACTGCCAACAATAGGATTTATTGCGTCATAATATAGTGTACCGGAGGCATGGTCCAAATTAAAAGCCAAATTTCCGATTTCAACCACGGATTTTGGAATTGTTAAGTTACCTACGGAAGAAAAAGCATAAGCCCATGTTCCTATGTAATACACCGTATCAGGAATTATTACATCTCCTAAACTATCACAGGAGCAGAATGCAAAGCTACCTATTTTTTCAACTTCCTTTGGAAATTCAAAATTTGAGAGATTGCGACAGTAGGAAAAAGTATTAATAGGAATCTCCTTTAAATGTTGTGGTAATGTGGCTGTTTTCAGTTCCTTACAATCTTTAAAAACAGCTTCCCCAAAATTTTCAACAGTATCCGGAACAACAATGTTTACCAGTCCTGTGTCTTCAAAAGCGTTATTACCAATAGTTTTTATATTTTCACCTATGGTAAATTCTTTTAGGGTTCTGCAATTGGCGAATATATAATTTGAAAGAGTATCAACGCTTTTGGGAATGTTAATTGAAGTTAATTTAGTTTGGGAAAAAGCACCTATACCGATGTATTTTACTGTCTGGGGTAAATTTACAACAGCAATAGAAGTTTTGTAAAAAGCATAGCTACCAATACTCTCAATTTTATTGTTAAAATTCAAACGACCCACATTGAATGCATTATAGCACAGATAGTCAGGAACTGTGGAAACATCCTCACCAAAATTAATTGTCTTTAATCCTAAACACCAATCAAAAACATTTTTGGCTGTTGCATTTACTGCATTGTAGTTAAGTGTTACTATATTTCTCCAATCCTTAAAAGCGTAATCCTCTATGTTAGTAACTGTTTCGGGTATTGTAAGGGTTTTTACACTGTTGTCTGTGTTAAGAATATTCTTTGCAATACCTGTAACTGTATATCCGTCAATCTCTTCCGGTATGTTAAGGTTTGTAACAGATGTATCAAGACACTTTGTAATTGTAGCCTTATTATCAGAAAGAGTGTAAATAAATAAACCGTCAGAGGATGTTAAAGTTTCTGCCGATGCAGAGATTGTTAAGGCTGAAAAAATTGACGCTACAAGTGTAATTATAAGCAAAAAACTAATACTGCGTTTCATAATTTCCTCCTTTTACTTTTTTACCTTTACTTTAATACTTAGGGTTTTAACACCGTTAACCTTTACCTTAAGAGTTGTTGTTCCGATTTTATATCCCTTAATTTTCAGAGTTGTTGCATTGGTCTTTGAAATAATTTTTGCACGACTTGTGTTCGTGTATTTATTGTTAATTGATGATGCCTTGCCTGTAATTTTAACTGATGTGGTTTTTCCTTTTTTTACGGATACTGAGCTTTTCTGAACTGTTGGTGAGGTTGTAACCCTTACCGTATATTTTAGAATAATTCCTGTTGAAAATTCAGCCCTTATCACAGTTGAACCTTTATTAAGAGCTGTAATTTTACCCTTATTTACAGTAGCAATGGACTTGTTAGAGCTTGACCACTTTGCACTTGAGCCGTCAGAAATTTTTATTGTCCAAACGGCACCTGCCTTTAGGGACTTTGGTGCATTTACAAGGTATGGTATTTTGGAAACTCTGACAGGTGCACTTTGCTTTTCTGTACTTTCGGGAGAGGCACATCTTATCATTGTTACAGAAGAGGAATTATCAGCTATTGCAATTTGTTCCTCTGTAAGGTAGGCGTTTACATTGGGAGTGTATGTTCCTAAAGAAAACACCTCCGGTTTATCGGTTCTGAAAACAGAATTAAACTTTTGCTGTGTGCTTTCACGGTTCATATCTGCAATTATTTCGTTTTCGGTTTTTACAAGATAGTTCATCTGTCTTTGGGCTTCCGACTGAGAAAGAGAGGTTACATAGCCGTCGTTAAAGGCGATATCAATAATTTCCTGTGATACCGTTCCCTGAACCTTTTCAATTGTTTTTTCCTGAGCTGTGTCAATATTGATATCGGTAAAATACACCGCAACGGGAACAGGATTTCCGCCGGCATCTATAATTGCCTGTTCAACATCACCGTCGGTTTTTTCCAAATCATTTGAATCCACTGCATAGATTGGATAGCAATTAACAGCAAACAATATTGAAATTAAAAGCATAATAGAAATTGGTTTTTTCATAACATACACCTCCCCACTTTAAGAATAATTCACAATATAATTTCCGCTTTTGTCATAGGAAATTGAAATGGTCTTTTCAATCCTTATGTTGTCATCTTTATAAATAACAATATTAATTTCATCGGAAAAATATTTGTTGTAGTCCTTGGATTTGTCCTTTTCAAAAGCAAAGATATTTTCGTAGGATGGCATCCACCCTAATGAGCTAAAGGATTTGTAACCTAAGTTTTTATATGAGCTATTTGTCATTTCTGTTGACATATCATCATTATCTCTGCTTGTTAAGATTATGAAGTTTTTATTCTTTGAAGAAATATCAACAGAAGTAATGCCATCCCCATTAATGTAAAAATCAAGTGCATTAAATTTTAGTTCACCTTTTTCAACAGAAGAATTGTTGTCTGTTTCAAAAAGAACAGGCTCTTCTGAAATTCTGTAACTTTTACTATTGCTGTCATCAAGAGCAACCGAAACGCTTACATTTTTAAGAGAACTTTCCTTGGAGAAATTCATATTGAAAATGATTATTGAAGTAACTAACACAGCCAAAGCCACACCGGCAGCAATAAATCTTTTTACAGGTTTTTTAGGGGAAAAATCTGCTCTGACAATCTTATTATCAGTACTGTTATTTAGGAATGAAAGTAACTCATCCTTTTGATTTTTGGAAAGGGAAATATTATCTACTTGACTTTTATACAAGTTATAATCAAATTTACTCATATGAATCCTCCTTTCTTATAAGTTTCTCAAGAGCTTTTCTACCTCTTGACAATCGTGATTTTACAGCAGAAACAGAAACGTCAAGAACATTTGATATTTCACTAATGGACATTTCTTGATAATAGAATAAATATATTGCTATTCTATATTTTTCGGGTAACTGCATAACAAGGGAAATTGTGTTATCCTGCTTATCCACCGCAGAAAATTCACTTTCGTCAACCTCGTCAATAGATACAACCTGGTGTTTCTTTGACTTTGAGTAAAGTGACTTTGAGCAGTTTATAGCGGTTCGTATCAGCCAATTTTTCAGATGTTCATCGTCTTTGATTTTGTCCTGATTTTTAATCAAACGGAGGAAAACATCTTGACAAACATCATAGGCATCATCACTATTTTTTGTGATATGTACAGCAATTCTGTATATCATATCAGAATACTGCTGTACTGCCCGGGTTATAAAATTTTCTGAGCTCAGCATATTATGTTTTCCCCCCTCTACTATTAATACTTTGAAAACTAAAGAAAAGTTGCAAAATTTTTCTATTTTTTGTATTCTTTATAATTTATCGAAAAAAACAGCCTGTGAGAGCATTCAGACCTCACAGGCTGTTATAGATAATATTTAGTTTTCAATTTAAAAAATCATTCTGAAAATGTTTTGATTTTTTTAAAGAAACAGCTATGGTTTCCTGTGTGGCAGGCGGCTCCTGTTTGCTCTACTGACACTAAGAGTGTATCGTCGTCACAGTCGGAAAAAATTTCAATAACTTTCTGGAGATGACCGGAGGTAGCCCCTTTATTCCAAAGCTCCTGTCGGCTACGGCTCCAAAACCATGTGTAGCCGGTTTCCAGAGTTTTAGCCATAGATTCACGGTTCATCCATGCTACCATCAGAACTTCTCCTGTGGAATGTTCCTGTACAACCGCCGGAATAAGGTCTGACTTTACAAAATACTTTTCCAAATCCATTTTGTAATCAGCCCCTTGTCAGCTTGATTGCTTTCTTCAAATCAAGACTTCCGGAATAGATTGACTTTCCGCAAATGGCACCAAAGATGCTAAGGGACATTAAATCCCTAATATCTGTAATGTCGGAAATTCCGCCACTTGCAATAATGTCACCGCTGACAGAATTGCTGAGAGCCTCAAGCTGAACAAGGTTAGGACCTGTCTGCATTCCGTCACGGTCAATGTCGGTAAAGATGAATTTTTCTACGCCAACATCTTCCATTCTCTTGGCAAGCTCTGTGTAGTAAATATCAGTACCGTCAATCCAACCCTCAGTTTTAACATATCCCTTTACAGCGTCAATACCAACAATAATTTTGTCGCCAAAATTCCTTACCGCATCAGTTACAAGCTTTGGATTTTTAACAGCAACAGAGCCAAGCACTACCTGGTTTACTCCGTGGGTCAGATAATACTCGATGGCATCCATATTGCGTATTCCACCGCCAACATCAACAAGGAGTCCACTGGACTTAGCCACATCACAGATAAGCTCCTTATTTTTCATTTCTCCGTCCTTTGCGCCGTCCAAGTCAACCATATGCAAATACTTTACGCCCATATCCTTAAAGGATTTTGCAGTTACATAGGGGTCTTCGGCTACCTTTTCCGCTGTGTTGTAGTCACCTTTTTTCAGGCGAACACAGGTACCGTCCTTAATGTCGATTGCAGGAATAACATACATTAAACATCAATCTCCTTTCCAATTAAATCTACAAGATTTTCAATCTCAGCCTTGCGTAGTTTTAGGCTTGCAACATTTGCAATGAGCCTTGCGGAGATTGGGCAAACATCTTCAACTACTTCAAGACCATTTTCTTTTAAGGTTGAACCTGTTTCAACAATATCTACTATTGCGTCGCTCAAACCGATAAGCGGACCAAGCTCAACAGAACCTTCAATTTTAATGACCCTAACATCCATATTCTTTTCTTCAAAGAATGTTCTTGTTACATTAGGGTACTTTGTGGCAATTGTGATTGCCTTGTAGCCGGAGTATATATCCTTTCCCTTTTGCGTTGCAAGGGCAAACTTGCATTTGCCGAAGCCCAGGTCAAGAAGTTCATAAAAACAATGTCCGTTTTCAAGGATAGTGTCTTTACCAACAACTCCAAGGTCGCAAACTCCGTTTTCTACATATGTAATAACATCAGCCGCCTTTGCAAGAACGACCTCTATATCTCCATTACCGATGGGCAAAATTAACTTTCTGCCCTTGTTGATAACTGCGTCGCAGTCATAACCGATTTTCTGAAATAATTTAATTGTATCTTTTTCAAGCCTTCCCTTAGTAAGAGCTATTCTCAATGGCTGCATATTACCCACCTATATTAACTATATTCTTTATGCCAACCTTTTCGGCATATTCCTTTGTTTCTTCCAAAGTTTCAAAGGTGCTGAAGGTTGCGCTTATACCCTCTTTTGCAAGAGCCTTCACCTTTTCTATTCCCTCAATCTCATGTCCTGCACCGGCAAAAACAATAGTTTCGGGAACAGGCGCCATATCCTTGCGCTTATCCTTTAGGTTGATTTCAACAAGGTGGTCAATATTCACAGCAAAGCCTGCCGCACCTGTTGGAAAATCAAAGTTTGACATCAGCTTATCGTATCTTCCGCCGGAAATAACCTCATCACCTATTCCGTTTACAAAAGCTGTAAATACTATACCGCTGTAATAGTTTGTCTTTTGTACAATACCAAGGTCAATGATGAGCTTGTTACCAAGGTTAAGCTTTGACAAATCCTGATAAAGCTCCTTTAAGTATCTAAGGGAATTCACGGCCTTTGTACCGTTACAAAGTTTTAGGGCTTTGTCGATAACCTCTACACCACCAAACAGTCGTGGTAGCTTGCGAATTGCTGTTACCTCAGGGGAAGGTGGGAGTTTGTCAAGAATTGTGTTGAGGCTTGAATAATTTTTACTCTCAATACTTGAACGGATTGCTTCAACAGTTTCGCTATCTACATCCATCTTTTCAACAAGAGCGTTGAAAAATCCTGCATGACCGATTTCAATGCGGTAATCCTCAACGGTAGAAGAAAGACAGTCGATGGCTGTTGTAAGTACTTCAAGGTCTGCCCTTTTGCCTGTTGCACCGATAAGCTCAATGCCCATCTGCATAATTTCATTACTTCTGCCAAGGAGTGTTGGGTTGTTGCGATATACAGACTGACCATAATAAAGTCTTAGGGGCATATGGTAATTTTTAAGCCTTGTTGCAGACATTCTTGCAATTGGCAAAGTAGAATCAGGACGCATAACAAGAAGCCTGCCCTTATTATCTGTTGTTTTAAACATATTCTCCTGTGGATAACCGGAGTCATCCATTGAGAACAAATCGTAAAATTCTATGCAGGGGGTATCCACACGGAAGTAGCCCCTTGTGGAAAAACACTTTTTTATTTTTGACTGAATATCACAGGAGGAAATACATTCTTCAAACAAATAGTCCTTTGTTCCCTCAGGTGTAATCAATAAATTCTTTCTCATATAACACCTCTTACTTTAGCGTGCTAATATGTTAACACACTAAACATAATATGTCAACAATTAATTTTTTAGTGGTTAATCCTCTTTCTTTAGTGGCTGTTTGGAAATGTATTCCTTATTTTTCAGAAGTCTTTTGTTAACATCTTTTCCAAGTAGATTGTAGATGATTACAAAAACAGGTACTCCTAAAATCATACCAAACACACCGAAAAGACCGCTACCCACAATGATACTGAACAAAATCCAAAATCCTGATATACCGATTTTGTCGCCGATAATCTTTGGTCCGATAATGTTGCCGTCAATCTGCTGAAGAATCAAAATTATAATTACAAACCAGAAGCACTCCATTGGGTCAATCATCAAAAGTAAAAATCCACTTGGAATTGCACCCAGGAATGGTCCGAAGAAAGGAATAACATTTGTAACACCAACAAACACAGCTATAATAAGTGCATAGTCGAAACGGAATACAAGGAGAACAATGTAACAGAGAACACCCATAATCAAGGAGTCGATTACTCTGCCTATGATGAAGTTACCGCAAACCTCATTGGACATCTTTGTAACTTCAAAGATTTTATCCTGCCACTTTTGAGGGGCATATGCCTGTGTCAGCTTTTTAACCTGTCTGCACATAACATCCTTGTTGGAAACAAAGTAAATAGAAGCAACAATGCCGATAATCCAGTTGTATGCGCCGTAGGAAACAACCTTTGCAGCAGAGAAAATCTCCGGGAATACTGTTGTGGAGAGCTGTTTGATTGTTTCGGTAATATTTCCTCCGGAAATCATACCTACAAACTTGTTGACAATTTCAAACAGTCCGTCACCAAGGGATATGGATAAACCAAGTGTTGCATTTGCCCAATCAATAAACTTTTGTACTGCATCTTCAAAGGTTGCCGCATACTGAGAAATAGACTTAGCAAGTTCTGAAAAACTTTTTATAAGACTTGGGATGATAATGAGCATTAAAAATACAATGACCATAATAGCTACAAGATAGGTGGTTATAATCGCCAAAGGTTTCTTTACAGAAACCAAAGCCTTGTGCTTTGTTCCTATCTTTTTAAAAGCCTTATCGTGGAAAAAGTTGTATGGAAACTTTAATATATAGGCGATTATAAATCCGTAGATAAATGGTGTAAGTACACTTAGTGCGGATGTAAGCATACTCCATGCAGTGTCAAAATAGATGATGACAAAGTACAGAAGTGCCGCAAAACCTATATACAGCAAGCCTCTTTTTAATCTTTTGTTCATTGCATAAACCTCCTAAAATAGTGACATCTGTGAGCTTTCGGGTAAATCGTTGAGGGAACCAACAGAACGCAGGGTGTTGATTACTGCACTTGACACCTTGGTTTTGATAGTCAGTTCCTCAATAGAAAGGTACTTTTCCTTTTTACCACACTGGGCAAGGGATATTGCAGCAGCCTCTCCTATACCTGCCAGGGACATAAATGGAAGTCTTAGCTTGCCGTCCTCTATCACAAACTTTTTAGCTTCTGATTTATATATATCCACAGGCAAGCACTCTATGCCTCGTGCCATCATTTCGTTGATGATTTCAAGTGTGGAAAACTCAGACTGCTCTTTGGCTGAGGCTTCGTTACCCTTTTGCTTAATCATCTTCATTTTTTCTTTGACGGCATCTCTACCCTTCATAACGGTTTCTCCGTCAAAGTCTTCACCACGAACGGTAAAGTAGGCAGCGTAGTATGCAAGGGGTTCATGCACCTTGTACCATCCGTATCTAAGGGTAGAAATCATATAAGCGGCGGCGTGAGCCTTTGGAAACATATATTTAATCTTCATACAGGAGTCAATATACCACTCGGGCACATCGTGTTCACGCATAGCCTTAAAATGTTCTTCAGTAAGAAGCTTTGTAGCGTTACCCTTACGGACAATCTCCATAATTTTAAAAGCCATACCCGGTTCAAGACCCTTGTGCATAAGAGTTGTCATAATGCTGTCACGAGTACCAATAACCTCTGAGATTGTACAAGTGCCGTTTTTGATAAGCTCCTGTGCATTTCCAAGCCAAACATCTGTACCGTGGGAAAGTCCTGCAATCTGCATAAGGTCAGCAAAGCAGGTGGGCTTTGCGTCAATCATCATTTGACGTGTAAAGTTGGTACCACATTCAGGGAGACTTAGTGTGCCTGTGGCACAGCCGATGTCCTCTTCTGTTACACCCAAAGCCTTTGGAGAGGTAAATAGAGAATACACCTCGGGGTCTGACATTGAAACTTCCATAACAGGTATTCCTGTAAACTCCTCAAGGTAGTGATAAACTGTTGGAGCATCATGTCCAAGCTCGTCCAGCTTACAAATGGTGTCGTGTATGGAGTGGAAGTCGAAGTGGGTTGTAATATTGTCGGACTTCATATCATTTGCAGGGTGCTGAACAGGACAAAAGTCGTAAATTTCCTTGCCCTTTGGAACAACAACCATTCCGCCCGGATGCTGACCTGTTGTTCTCCGTATGCCTGTACATCCCGAGGCAAGGCGAAGCTCCTCTGCCTTACTATAAATCACATTCTTTTCTTCTTCATATTTTTTTACATATCCAATGGCGGTTTTATCGGCAACTGTTGCAATAGTACCCGCCTTGAACACATTGTCGTGACCAAACAGCTCTTCTGTGTATCTATGGGATTTACTCTGATATTCACCGCTGAAATTAAGGTCGATATCAGGAACCTTGTCACCCTTAAAGCCAAGGAAGGTTTCAAAGGGAATTTCGTGTCCGTCACGGTCCATAAGAGTACCGCACTCCGGACAATTCTTTGGCGGTAGGTCAAAGCCTGAGCCATAACTCCCGTCTGTGATAAACTCGCTGTGCTTACACTTACTGCAAATGTAGTGAGGTGCAAGTGGGTTAACCTCGGAAATACCTGACATTGTAGCAACGAAGGAACTACCAACAGAACCTCGTGAACCAACAAGATAACCGTGAGCCTCGCTGTCGGCAACCAGCTTTTGTGCTGTCATATACAAAACGGAGAAACCGTAGGTATTGATTGAGTTAAGCTCTTTTTCAAGCCTTTTTTGAACTATTTCGGGAAGTGGATCGCCGTAGCGTTCCTTTGCTCTTTCCCATGTTATAGAATTAAGCTGTTCCTCTGCGCCCTCAATGAATGGAGGGAAGTTTCCCGGTGGTATCGGCCTTACAAAGTCGCACATATCGGCAATTTTGTTTGGATTTTCTACAACTATTTCGTATGCCTTTTCTTCTCCTAAATAGTCAAACTCCTTAAGCATCTCTTTAGTTGTTCTAAAGTAAAGGGGAGCCTGCTGGTCGGCATCTGTAAAGCCTTTTGATGCTTGGAGGATTTTTCTGTAATCCTTGTCGTGAGGGTCAAGGAAGTGGACATCACAGGTTGCAACAACAGGGAGATTAAGCTCTTCACCAAGTCGGATAACTGTGCGGTTGTATTTTTCCAAATCTTCCCTTGTAGCACTTCCGTTACGCACCATAAATTCGTTGTTGCCCAGTGGCTGAATTTCAAGGTAATCATAAAAGGACGCAATATCCTTAAGCTCTGCCCAAGCCTTTCCGCTGACAATAGCACGGAAAAGCTGTCCTGCCTCACAGGCTGAACCTATGATAAGCCCCTCCCTATGCTTGATAAGCTCTGACTTAGGGATTCGAGGCTTTCTGTAAAAATAATTCAGATGGGCATAGGAAATCAGCTTGTATAGATTTTTAAGCCCTACCTGATTTTTTACAAGAATTATCTGGTGGTAGGCAGGAAGTTTCTTCTGGTCTGCTCCATTCAGATGAGTATTTATATCCAAAGTTGACTTAACATCGTAGTCGTCCTTGAGCCTGTCGCAAAGGCTGATGAAAATTCTTGAAAGTATTTCTGCATCGTCAGTTGCCCTGTGGTGGTTAAAGTCACCAAGACGGAGAAACTTTGCAACTGTATCAAGCTTACAGTTTTTGATGCCGGGCAGAATTGAACGACAGATTGCAACTGTGTCAATAGATGTAAGGTTATACTCCTCACCCATTCTGTCGCATACTGCTCTGATAAATGAGGTATCAAAGTCGGCATTGTGAGCCACAACAACAGCACCGTCAACAAATTTCAGAAATTCAGAAACAGCCTCTTCGTCAAGGGGAGCGTCCTTAACCATTGCGTCATTTATACCTGTAAGCTGGACAATCTTTGAGGGTATTGGACACTCGGGATTTACAAAAGTTTCAAATGTATCAACCACAACACCATTTTCAACCTTTACTGCACCGATTTCTGTAATCTTATCCTTCTTAGGAGAAAGACCTGTGGTTTCTATATCAAAGCATACAAAGGTACCGTCAAGACTTTCGTCCTGCTCACCTTTTACTGCTGAAACAAAGTCATCTACAAAATAGGCCTCACAGCCATAGATAACCTTGATTTTATTTTCGTCTTTATTAATTTTTTCGGCGGCATTCATAGCCTCGGGGAAAGCTTGAGCAACACCGTGGTCAGTAATGGCAACTGCCTTGTGACCCCACTTGTAGGCTCGGTTTACTATATCTTTTGCTGAGGATACACCGTCCATATCTGACATATTGGTGTGCATATGGAGCTCCACACGCTTAGTTTCGGCATTATCAACAACATCAATTTTTTCTGTATAACCAATGGAACGGGCATTGAGAACAAGCTCTCCTGCGTATCTGTCAAACTCAATGTCACCCTCGGCAAGGATAGTTTTTCCCTTGGAAACATCGTCAAGCACTTTTGTAGAGGCAATATCTCCGAACACCTTAACATTTACTGAGCCTGTGTAGTCGGTACACATAATGTTAAAAATATTCTTGTCCCCTGAACGAGTGACCTTCTTTTCAACACTAAACACATCACCCCAGACAACGATTTTCCCTGTATCGGGGGCAATTTCGCTCATTGGTGATGGGGACTTTTTGATCATTCTTCCGTAAAGTGGACGGCACTCCTGCAAATTCACCTGGGGATAAAGGGAGTCGCCCTCTCTTACCTCTATAAAACCGTTTTTCTTTTCCTTACGTTCCTGTGCGTTGTGGTTAAGTCGCTGTTCTTCTATGGCATAGGTTTTGGCTACAGCCATTGCCTCCTGCCTTACTGTTGTTTGTTCAACAAGCTTTTGTTCTTCTATATACTCTTCATTTTCAGCATCCATCTCTGTAAGTCCGTCAACGGTTACAGTTATGTCACGGTTAAACTGTTCTTTCACAAGGTTTTTAAGCTCTTTATCAAACTTTTTTGCCCTTAAGATATTACCGCCACCGTGCTTGATAGTGATTTTCAAATTATTACCGTTAAGTGCAACATCACAGTCTTTGAATGTACCGTTAAGTGCCGGAATCTTTGTTCTTAAGGTGTCTAGCAACTGATCAAAGCAATCAGCTGAAAAAAGCTCTTCACTGTACTTTGGAGAAATCTCCACACCGCTAAGTGCCAAGGATGAATTCATAAGTTCGTCCTTAAGTGTGTTAAAATCTACTGTGTTAAAAAGCTTACTGCACCTTACTGTAAATGACAATGTACGGTTACTGCTGTTGATTCGTATATTTTCCACAGGGGAATTAAGCAAATCTGCATCTACTGATTCCCTACATATGTAATCCGAAAAAATTTCTTCTACTGATTTCATAATTCTTCTTTCTTATAATTTATCTATTTCTTCCACTAATTTATCAAGGAGCTGTTCCTCGGGAACTTTGCAAATAATTTCTCCTTTTTTAAAGATAAGACCCACCTTATCTCCACCTGCAATTCCAATATCAGCTTCTCTGGCTTCGCCGGGGCCGTTTACAACGCATCCCATAATTGCAACCTTTATGTTCTTTTTGCAGTCCTTAAGTCGCTCCTGTGCCTCGTTAGCAAGGGAAATAAGGTCAATTTTTGTTCTGCCACAGGTTGGACAGGAAACAAACTGAATACCACCGTCGTACATATCCAAAGACTTAAGAATATCCTTGGCGGCATAGATTTCCTTAACAGGGTCAGCTGTAAGGCTGACACGAATTGTATCGCCTATGCCCTGCACAAGCAGTGCGCCTATTCCTGCTGAGGACTTAATTATACCCATTCTCTCTGTTCCTGCCTCGGTGACCCCAAGGTGCAAGGGATAGTCGCACCTAAGGGATGCAAGACGATATGCCTCAACCATATTTTTTACAGATGAGCTTTTCATTGAGAGAACTATATCGTTAAAATCAAATTTTTCGAGAAGTGATGCGTGATAAAGGGCGCTGTCGCAAAGTGCCTCGGGAGTGGGACTACCGTACTTTGCAAGGATAGACTTTTCAAGTGAGCCTGAGTTTACACCGATTCTTATAGGTATTCCGTTATTGGCACAAGCATCAGCCACAGTTTTTACTCTGCTGTCGTCACCTATATTGCCGGGGTTAATTCGTATTTTATCTACACCGGCTGAAACTGACTCCAAAGCAAGTCTATAGTCAAAGTGAATATCGGCAACAACGGGGATTGAGATATTTTCCTTTAGGGCGGAAATCAGCTTTACAGACTCCATATCAGGAACTGCCGCCCTAACAATATCACATCCTGCTTCTTCAAGAATTTTTGCCTGTTTTACACTTTCTTCAATATTATGGGCAGGGATATTCAGCATAGACTGAATTGCTACCTTTGAGTCCCCACCTATGCGAACATTTCCCGCCTTAACTTGCTTTTTGCTGAACATAAAATCACCCTACTAACTTAAATACATCACTTACTGTAATCACAACTGTGAGAAGTATTAACAGAGCCATTCCAATGCTGTTTACAACAGCCTCTGCCTTTCTTGGAACCGGTTTTCGACCTATTGCTTCAATGAGTAAGAACACAAATCGTCCGCCGTCAAGGGCAGGAAAAGGCAACATATTGAATAATCCCAGATTGACGGTAATTATCATCATAACATAGATTATGCTGTTGACTGCGTCTAAAAAGCCCGACTGCAAGCTTTCTGAGGCTACCTCTGTTACTGCGGAGGCAATTCCCACAGGGCCGGATAAATCCTTAAAACCGAATTTTCCTGTTAAAAGCCCGCCAAGGCTTGCATACACCATTTTACAGGTTGAGATAGTTTGCTTAAAGGTTTGGCTTATAACTGAACCAACGGTTTTGTCCATTTGTTCAACATAGAAGTCCATTGACATCTTTGGCTCGTCATCATCCTGAGTTGTGTAGGTGAAGAACTGAACATCATTAAGCATTACTTCTTCCCCATCTCGTTCAACCAATATATCGGCTGTGTATCTTTGACGGGTTTCCTTCACCTTTATTTCTTCTATTGTATAGTCTTTTATACCCAAAAGACTGTTGATTTCTCTATAATATTCCTGATAAATATCGTTTGCACTTTGTTTGTCAGTAACAGCATTAATTTTACCTGAGGCTGTTGTAAGGGTCTTATTAAGTGCACTAATGGTTTCATCGGAAATGCTTTCACCTTGCTCCTGCACAGCCTTTGCCGCCATATTGTACAGATAATTACAGCAGTCCTCCTTGTAAACAGCAAGGGTATCGCCCTTTACTGTCTTTAAATCAGCGGTAGATATGGGATAGCTGAAATCCATACTGGTGTTAATTCCGTAACCGTTTATTTCCTTAATCTCATCCCCTACCTGAAGTCCGCTGTTGGCGGTGTATGATGTTGGTGGAAAAGAGGACACCGTTGTAGTGCTGTAGGAATCCTGTTGCACCACAATGACAAACATCATCAGAAGTCCAAGGATAATGTTCATCACAGCACCGGCAATAATTACAATCATCCTCTTCCATATTTTTGCATTATTAAAGGCACGAGGTTCCGGGGATTCTTCATCCTCTCCCTCCATAGCACAGTAACCGCCTATTGGAAACAGGCGAAGGGAATACTTTGTTTCACCTTTGCCAAAGGAAAAAAGCTTTGGACCCATACCAAGGGAAAATTCATTAACCTTGATACCGCTTTTTTTAGCTGTGATAAAGTGACCGAACTCG
>JBJEPA010000138.1:0-7403 GCA_051880995.1 Ruminococcus sp. | reverse complement strand
TTACATCACAATCATAACCTTTCCAAAACCAATGTATAATCTTCTTTATGTTTATTATACCACCATTTTTCGGCAAACAATACTGTCATTTTATACCAATAATATATACTTTGTTTGTATAAAGTGCTATACGGAAATAAATTCGCCAAGACGGATGGAATAGATTATACATTTGTCCACTTTGTAAGGGGTACATTCCTCCATTGCCTGTTTATAAAGGCTTAGCTGTCGGGAATAAAGCTCCTTAAGCTCCGAAACCTCCTTCACTCTGTCGGTTTTGTAATCTACAATGTTTAGCTTTCCGTCTATCAGGTAGGCAAGGTCAACGGAGCCTTGGAGGATAATTTCTACATCAGAGAGGTTCTTTGGTGTATCTTCAAGTGCATCCTTTGCTTTTATTTTTGTATTAAAACGGAATTCTCTGTACACCTTTTTGGAATTTACTACCTCATTTATAATTTGTGAGGAGAGGAGATTTATAAGCATTCTCTTGTTAAGCACCTTACTCTGCTGAGGCGTGATATATCCAAAGTTTACAAGCCTTGCGATTTCTTCCTCTAAATCGTCTTTCGCCTTAGTAAAGTCTATGTGTTGCAGGGTATCGTGGAATGCTGTTCCCCTTTCTGTGGGGGTCATTGAATTTTCTGACATAAACTGAGGTCTTTGCATTACCGTACTGAATTTTTCTTTTGAAATTTTGTGGGAAATATCAGAAACGGAAACCTTTACCGGAAGAGTGTTTATATCCTTGTTTTTGTACTCAAAGTTGAATCTTGTATTTATAATATCTTCTATGCAGTCATCGGTGTCCTCTGTTACAACAGACAGGACTGTTTCTTCCTGAACTGAAGTTTCTATCTCCTTAATAGGTTGACTGATGTACTTAATATCCCACCTTGGACAAGGGAGATACTTTGAAAAGTTCTCCATATCAGCAATTTCTCTCAACTTTGTTCCGTCGGGATGAACCAGACCGCACATTATCAACCAATCTGAAATTTTTCCCACAGATGAAACGGAAAATGGGTGAAGATAAAGGGAATGGGTAACCTTTGATGATACCCTTTTGATGTATTTTTCCATTCCTTTTTGGGCGCACACCATATGAAGCTCTTCCCTTGCTCTTGTAAGGGCAACATAGAGAATACGGAGTTCCTCGGACTTTTCGCTGTTTGCCATTTTTACAGCAGTTGCCTGTCTTGGAACAGTATTAACCCTTATCTTACGGTTAAAATCACGAACCTTGGTGGAAAATCCCAAATCCTTGTGAAGTAGTACATTCTGGGTGGAATCAGACACAAACTTTCTTGCTGTGTTGGCAAGGAATACAAAGGGAAATTCCAGACCTTTACTTCCGTGAATACTCATAACCTTGACGGTGTTGGTGTCTGCCATACTATTATCTTTGGAGGACACAAGGTCACCGCCCTGGCTTTCTATGTTATCTATATAATTTATAAATGAGGATAGACCCTTAAGTCCGTTCTTTTCAAAGTTTTCTGCGTATTCTTTAAAAAGGAGAATGTTGCAGTTTGGAGAGTCACTTTCGTAAATACCACGAAGTAGTGACGGATAGGCAGTTTCTTCGTAAATTTTGTTAATAAGGTTTCCAAGGGTCATAGTTACGGAATATGTACGGAACCTTTGAATTTCACTTAAGAATGACTTTGCCTTGGTACTTCCTCCCTCTGCGTAGGATTTTAGTGAGAGAAATATACTGCGGTTTTTGTCGCTACCACGCATATCCGCAAGTTCATCAGCAGTAAAGCCGTAAAGTGGGCTCATCATAACTGAAAGAAGTGGAATATCCCTAAGTGGATTGTCAATTACCCTTAGTAGATTAAGGATAATCATAATCTCTCTGTTACTGAGAAAGCTGTCACTTACAGAAGAGGATGCCTGTATTCCCCACAGCTTTAAACGATTTACGTAATCCTGTGCGTATTTATTGGAGGAACGGAGAAGAATGGCGAAATCCTTGTCCTGTGGCTTTCTCATAACCCCTTTGTCGTACACCATTCTTTCGCCCTTTATTCGGTTGATTTCAGTTGCTATATAATCAGCCTCGGTAATACAGATATCGTCTTCATCCATACTATCCATATCAATTAGAGAAAGTGAAACTTTTGTGTCCTCGTTCTCATTGTAATCCGCACCGCACACAAGGTATTCCTCTTCATTATAGTCAATTTCTCCGCAGTCCTTTGACATTAAAAGTCTGAACATAAAGTTAACTGTGTCTGTTACTTCCCTTCTTGACCTAAAATTCTTTTCAAGAATTATTCTTCTGGGATAATTATCTTTTACGCTGTCGAAAACCGGGTAGGTGTCCCTTCTTTTAATAAAGATTTGTGGCATAGCCTGTCGGAATGAATAGATGCTCTGCTTAACATCCCCAACAACAAAGAGATTTTTCTCGTTGCCGGACACAGCCTTGAATATTAAATCCTGAACTTCGTTTGCATCCTGATACTCGTCAACCATAACCTCGTCAAAGGATGAGGCGATTTTTACTGCCTCTTGGGTGAGAATAATCCGTTTATTCTCCTTTTTTACAAGTAGTTTAATTGCAAGATGTTCAAGGTCGCTGAAATCAAGAATATTCCTTTCGCTTTTCTTAGTGTCAAAGTTGTTTTTGAACTTTATAACTGTGTGAAACATTTCCTTAACTATTGGTCGGAGAAGTTCTACTTGCTTTTTGGATGTTTCTTCATCGCAGAAAAAGTATTTTTTTAGGTCTGAAACAATTTTTTTGTAGGTATCTCGGTTATTAGCAAGAGAAATTTTGAGGGGGTTATCCTTATAGCCTCTGATTGAGGGAAAACTATTAAAGGAAAAGGAAGAAAGAATGTTATAAACAGTATCCCAACACTTATCGTTGACGGCTGAAATTATAGAATTAATTAATAATTTGTCGCCTTCAAAGATTGGGGTTAGTTTTTCCTCAAGCTTTTCATCCTTTACAACCTCTTTTTCGTTAATTTCAAGGACAGAAAGTGCATAATCAAGACCAGACTTAGCATAGTCAAAAAGCACATCTGCCCAGGGGTTATCCTGCGTAATATTTTCCGGATTATAGTAGGAAAGCTTTTCGTCCATCCAATCCTCAGGGAAAGGATGAGAAAGGAGAAAATCATAAAGCTTAAAGACAGTTTTTTGCAATTCTTTATCATTCTTATTGCCGGAAAAATTCTCTACAAGACTTAGAAAATCACTGTTGTCTTTTTGGTTGTAAAGTTCATCAAAGGTTTCATCCATTGACTCATTTTTCAGCAAATTAAGTTCACTGTCCTCTGCAATTCGGAAATCCTTGCTTACGTTAAGAGTATAGAAGTATTCACGAACAAGCTCACTGCAAAAGGAGTGAATTGTGGAAATATGGGCGTTTTGGAGCCTTAGTTGTTGACGGCGAAGGTTGGTGTCGTAAGGGCTTTCTTTAATAAGCTGTGAAAGTCTTGCTATAATTCTTTCTTTCATCTCGGCGGCGGCGGCTTTGGTGTAGGTTACAACTAACATTCTGTCTGCCGGGGTGGGGTTGTTTTCATCTGTTATGCGGTTGATTACCCTTTCTACCAAAACTGCTGTTTTACCCGAACCGGCAGAGGCAGATACCAAAACTGAACCCCTTGTGGAATTAATTGCGTTTTTCTGATTTTCAGTCCACTTAGGCATCTTCATTTCCCTCCTTTTCAAGTTCTTTCATAACATCATCTTTTGTGAGTTTTAGAATTTGACGGCAGTTCTTGCCATCTTCATAACCACAGACAGAGAGGTATGGGCAATACTCGCAAGCATTGTACTTGTCCTTTGCAGGGTTAAATTCGATTTCTCCCTTATGTAAGGTTTCTGCCATTTGTGTTAAGAGTTCATCAATATTTCGGAAAATTTTGCCCATTTCTGCAAGGTTAAACAGGCTGTCTTTACCTCCTGTTGGTCCGTTATTTCCCATTCTTACAGGAATATAGGTCCCTTTTCCCGACTTATCCATACCGAGAATTACGGAAGTATTGTCAAGAATAATGCCCTTCATTTTAAGGCTTTTATTCTGTTCTTTCTGAATTTCTTCATCAGTTGTGGTATAATCGGCGGACACAAAGCCTGTTGATGCCGGCTGATACAGCACACCGCACGGGACAATATTTTCCCCGAAATAATCCTGTCCGTTTCTCTTGATAGCTGAAAGATAAATCAGCATTTGAAGATTAAGACCATAGAGTATGTCACCAATTTTAAAATCTTTAGGGCCTGTTTTGTAGTCAAGTACTCTGATAAATTTCTCGTTATTCTTTTCCATAACATCTACTCTGTCGATAAATCCCCTTACGCTAAGGGTTGAGCCGTCATCAAGGGTGATGTTATAGGTTGGAATATCTTTGCCAACACCAAGCTCAAAAGCAACAGGCTCAAAGTCGCTTTGAGAAAGTTCTTCAATGATATGTATTAAAAGGCTTATAGCATTATCCTTCATCCTATAATAGAGGTAGCGGAATCGGGCAGGTTTATCGTCAATTCCACCTAGTTCGCTGTTGGCATAATCAGAAATATACTCTGAAATTATTGATGTGATTTTTTCTTCTGAAAATCTGATGTACTCTTCCTTTTTGTACTCCTTTAGAAAACGTTCCATAAGGTAATGCATCAAGTTACCGTACTGAAGTGAATCCATTTGCGCAGGTCGGCGTTCCTTTGCGTTAAGACCGTACTGACAAAAATATTTGAATTTGCAAAGATGATAAACTTCTACCTGGGATGCTGAAAGGTGCAAATCTTTTCCAAAAAGCTTTTCAGCAAGGGTTCTATCGTTGATTTTTGCAGGTTCGTCCTTGACAGTTTTTTCAATTACTTTAATTTTTTCACCGTATTTTTCCTTTTGGCTAAAGTAATTTCTAAGGATGTCCTGTGTTTTACTGCTTGTTCTTATGGATTTTGCTGTGTATTCAAAGGCGGAATTTTCGCTCCACAGCTTATCTGAAGTAGATACTAAGGAATCGTCGGAAAAGCTGGTATTTGGATATATGCTTGTTACTTCTCTAATAATTGATGATGAGGACATAGCCTCACCTTTAAGTGTACTGTTGTGGTAACTGATGTACAATTTTTCTGAAGGTAAAGTGAGTGCGTAGTAAGCAAGGTACATCTCCTTAAAATTAAGCTCCAGAGCAGAATCGTTGACTTCAAGTCCCTGTTCAATAAGTAGTTTTCGCTCGCTATCGGTAAATACACCTGAAGATGTTGGAGTTTTTGGGAATAAGCCCTCGTTACAACCCATTACAAAAATTGCTTTCTTTTGGGTTAGTCGGACACGCTCAATGCCGGACACCACAACCTGGTCTATGGAACGAGGAATATAGCCGATTTCGGTATATTTAAACTGGAGTGAAAGCAGTTCTCCATATTCCTTAAGTGAAAGTTTTTTGTCCCCTAGAACTGAATACATCTTATCCAGAACATTCATAAGAATCTCCCAAATACGACGCTGTTCGTCAGAAAATTCATCCTCACCGGCATTTGTCAGGGTCTGGCATATTGTGACAATATTTTCCTGAATTTTATATGTAACAAGGAGATTATAGAGATTTTTTGTAATAACAGAAGCGCTCTCATCAGTTGACAATGCTTTAAATTTTGCTATTGGGTCAATAAGAGTTTCTCTAAGTTTGTTAATTTGCTCCAGATTTTTTTGGTCATCCTCAGTAAATTCACCTACAAGTCCACGGGGATTGTCGGTAAACGGTTTTGTAAATCTTACACCCTTTATATCCCACATCAAAAGGTAATTTTCAAAGTTGGAGATTTCCTCCTGAGTAAAGGACAAAAGCCCGCATTTAAGGACATTCAGCACCTTTTCACGATTATAGGAGGAAGTTATTACATCAAAGACAGAGTTCACAAGCTTAATGAGGTGCTTTGAAAAAATATCCTCTGTTTTGTCCATAAAGTAAGGGATATCATACTTATTTAGGGTTGTGTCAATTACACCGTCATAGGAGTTTTCATCACGGAAAACAACTGCTATGTCGTCATATGTATAACCCTTTTCGATAATCAGCTGTTTTATGTTTCTTGCAACAAAGTCGCTTTCGGTGTATTTATTACCGCACTCATAGATGAGAATATCCTTTGGATTATTTTCAAAAGACTCCTTTTCCACACGATACACGTTGTGGAGAATCGGGATAAGGTCTTTGTTTTGAAAACGGACATCAGCTGTCATTTTTGTTATTGCAGATATTTTTACATTGTTATTCTTAGCGATTTTTTTCAGCTGACGGATTGTCCTCTCGGTTGTGAAAAACAATTCATTGTTGTTCTGACAGTCAGTTGTAAGGGAGATATAAAAATCTCTGCTGTCGGACATCAGCTTTTCAAGGAGCATAAGTTCTGCATTCGTAAAACCGCTGAAGGAGTCCAGCGCAATTATGTAATCTGAAAATATATTATTTTCTTTTAAGGAATTAAGTCCTGTTATTACATAATCGTCAGGGTCTAGATAGCTTTTGTTCACAAACATATTAAAGGTATCCATCACAAGAGATGTTTCCTTTAGCTTTTCCTTAAGTGTTTCGTCAGTAATATACTTTGCTGTTTCCAAAACATCTTCCGCTGTAATGTTGCATGTTTTGTATTCGCTAACAGCTGAAAGCATTAGGGAAATCAGCTCATTTTTGTTCTTTGTTCCGGAGAAAAGCGGCATACTGTCTTGACACTCCTTAAGGGCAAGGGACATTAAAATTGCCTTGCTACCCTCGTCCAGAGTAACTTTTCCGGTACTTCCGTTTACTGAAAATATATAGTCACAAAGTCTTGTAAAACCCATTACCTTGATTTTTAAGGAATCTTTTGGCCCTAACATTTCAAGAAATACTTTTTCTGTATCAAAGGAGCTTTGGTCGGGAACTATAAAAAGAATTTTCTCCTCGCCTTTTCGCACCATATCGGCAAGCAGATTTTGAATGTATGTTGTTTTACCTGTTCCGCTGTTGCCTGCAATTATATTAAGCATAGCTTTCACCGCCTTATATATCAATCACATATATTATATATCATTAGGTGTACCAAAAATGGTACTTATAAAAATAAATATTAGCAGAAAATAGATTTTACCTTTTCAAACCACTCTACGACCTTGAATTTTACCTTAATTTCGCTGTCGTCGTAGATAAGATTTTGTTCTTCTTCTGTAAGGTTTGTGTCCTTTAGAGAGATGCTCTCCCCTATACAAAATGAGGGATACATTACACACCACCAGTTGTGACCCTCAGCTTTGCCGATTTTGATTCTCAAAGCATCATACACACCGCTTGGTATAGTAGCATTACCATATGTTCTGGTGTTGAAGTACATTTTTGTAATTTCTCCCGATACAGCGTAATTATACCCTCTTTTATAAATCTCGTCCTGTG
>JBJEPA010000137.1:0-7445 GCA_051880995.1 Ruminococcus sp. | reverse complement strand
AGCCAAGAAGAAAGGTACAGTCACAATAAAAGTGAAAACCAACGGCATTACATTAATGTGCAAGGTTAAGGTAAATTAAAACAAATGCTCCCTCACCCAGGGGGCATTTTGCTTGACGGTATATGTCCTCACCCTGTCATTCTGAGGGAGTGAAATACCCTGCCTGCCATTCTGAAATGTTCCCCCGTTGTCATTCCGAAGAAACGAAGTGACCGAGGAATCTGAAAGGATAGCAGTAGTGCATTAACCGACACTATCAGGTTATAGGAAAGTATGATTTTCCTAACAAAACTAGTGGTAGAGAAAGGGGATTCCTCGACAAGCACGGAATGACAGCGTGTGACTAGGAATGACACGAAAACCTGCCATTCTGAAATGTTTCCCCATTTTTCATTCAGAGGAAACGAAGTGACCGAGGAATCTAAAAGGAAAGCAGTAGTGCCTATATGGACACTGATATGTCACATGAAATTATGATTACCAAAAAAGACGAATGAAAAGGGCAGCAACATACTGTAATACAAAAACCTTTGACAAAAGGGTATATACAAGTTATAATTGAGAGAACAGACTTGAAAGGATGATTATCGTGGCAGATAATATTTTGAATAAAGCCTTTGCTTTAGTTAGCGAAAAGGTAGAAAAGGCTCTTTCTCAGCAGGGATTTACCAAGCAGAATGTAGCTTCTGACAATAATGACGAAAAGGTTGCTCTGTTTTCAAACGACAGTATGGCTTATTCTGTTGTTTACACAGGTAGCGATAACCACCTTGTTCTCCGTTCTTGCGGAATGACAGACGAAGGTCCGGACAATGACTGGAAAAACCTTGCAACATGGCTTTTTGACCCTGATTTAGACACTATTTCAGACGCTGAATCAATCGGCAAGGATTTCTTTGAAATGCTCACAGCCACAACACAGATTAAAAAGGTTCAGCAGGCTAAGAAAAAGAAGAAAAAGAACAAGGACGACGGTAACGCAGACCCGGAATTTCTTGCCAAGAGATTTGTTTCCCTGTTCCCTGAACTGAAGGATGAAATAAAGTTCGAGTCCGACAATTATTTTCCTTTTAGAGGAGTAACCTTTACAAGAAAAGCTATTGTACCAAGGGTGCAGGAACTTATGAAAAAGGGAAACAAAAAGGAAATTGAAAAGCTTGGTGCACTTCTTTCCCGTCAGTATGGCAACGGTGACAGTGACACACGTTCAATCATTACAATAGTTATTATCAATTCCCTTGATAATGATGAATACGAAAAGCTGAGCAAATATTTTGACGAGGAGCTCCAGAAGTATTCAAAGGGTGCAAGAAAGTACAAAGGCAAGACTGTTAAGCCGGAAAAGGTTAAGAAGAAAAAGTCCTTTATGGCGGACACACTCCAGAACCAGAAATGAGGCATATATAGGGGCAGAAATGCCCCTTTTATTTTTTAATATGGCTTTTTATAGGCGAAATGCAAAAATCGTCAAAAAATTTTTTAAAAATAGTTGACTCGTTGACACACATGTGTTATAATTCAAATTACCTCGAATAGGGGTTTATTTTTTGTGCCCTAAAGAGGGAGGCTATATTATTCTAATAGGAATAATCGGGAGGTGCCGTTAATGAGAGTAAAAGTAACAATGGCCTGCACAGAGTGCAAACAGCGTAATTACAACACAATGAAAAACAAGAAAAACAATCCTGACAGACTTGAGATGAACAAGTACTGCAGATTCTGCAAAAAGCATACTCTGCACAAGGAAACAAAGTAATACGGAGGAAAGACATGGCTGAAAAGAATAAGGCTAAAAACAAAGCCAAGAACAAAAAGAAAAATATCTTTTCACGAATCATCTCTTACTTCCGTGCTTGCATTGGCGAATGTAAGAAGATTAGCTGGCCTACATGGAGACAGACAACAAAGAACTTCGGTATCGTTGTTGCTGTTATCATCATCTGTGGACTGGTAATCTTCGGAGTAGATAGAGGTCTTTATGCTTTGCTTGACCTCGTTCTGGAAACAGCCAATACCTAAGGCATAACTTTTAGAAAGAAGGTCAATTATGCCAGAAGCAAAGTGGTATGTTGTTCATACCTATTCAGGATATGAAAACAAGGTAGCGTCAACCCTTATCACAACTGTAGAAAACCGTAATCTTCAGGATATGATTCTGGATGTTAAGGTTCCTACCGAAATTGTTGTTGAGGAAAAGGACGGCGTTCAGAAGGAATCAGAGCATAAGCTCTATCCCGGATATGTTTTCATAAAGATGATTTACACAGATGAAACCTGGTATGTAGTCCGCAACATCAGAGGTTGTACAGGTTTTGTCGGTCCATCAAGTAAGCCTGTACCTTTAACCGAGGCTGAGGTTTATCATATGGGTGTAGAAAAGAGAACTGTTGAAGTTTCTTATAATGTTGGCGACCAGGTCAAGATTATCGACGGACCACTGGAAGACTTTGTGGGTACTGTTGAAGAGATGGATATTGAAAAGGACTATGTGAGGGTTACTGTTTCTATGTTTGGAAGAGAAACCCCGGTTGAGCTTGAAATAGGACAGGCTGAACTACTTACAGAAGACTGAGTATATAATAAGTTTTAACTATTATATAAAGAGGGATTTTGTGTCCCCAGTGGGAGGGCTAATGCCCACTATTAACCACGAATTAGGAGGAAATTAATTATGGCACAGAAGGTAATCGGCTACATTAAGCTTCAGATTCCTGCTGGTAAGGCTACACCAGCACCACCTGTTGGACCTGCACTTGGTCAGCACGGTGTAAATATCGTAGCATTTACAAAAGAATTTAACGAAAGAACACAAAAGGACGCAGGTCTTATTATACCTGTTGTTATCACAGTATATGCTGACCACAGCTTTACTTTTGTAACTAAGACTCCACCAGCTGCTGTTCTTATTAAGAAGGCTATCAACCTCAACAGTGGTTCATGCGAACCTAACAAGAAAAAGGTTGGAACAATCAAGAAGGAACAGATTAAGGCTATCGCAGAACAGAAGATGCCTGACCTCAACGCTGCAACTATCGAAACTGCTATGAGCATGATCGAGGGTACTTGCAGAAGTATGGGTGTTACAGTAGAAGAATAATTATTCCGGGTGGGAGGATATTCCGTTTGACCACCTAATGATGGAGGATTAACATGAAACATGGTAAGAATTATGTTGATAGCAAAAAGCTTATCGACAAAAATAAATTATACGAAACAAAGGAAGGCCTTGACCTTTGTATTCAGACAGCTAAGGCTAAGTTTGATGAAACAATCGAGCTTCACATTAGATTAGGCGTTGACTCTCGTCATGCTGACCAGCAGGTTCGTGGCGCTATCGTTCTCCCTAACGGAACAGGTAAGGATGTTAAGGTTCTTGCTATCTGTAAGGGCGAAAACGAAAAGCTGGCTCAGGAAGCCGGTGCAGACTTCGTTGGTGCTGAGGATATGACACAGAAGATTCAGCAGGAAAACTGGATGGACTTTGACGTTCTCGTTACAACACCAGACTGCATGGGTCTTGTTGGTCGTCTTGGTAGAATCCTGGGACCTCGTGGACTTATGCCAAACCCAAAGGCCGGTACAGTTACACCTGACATTGCTAAGGCTATTAAAGAAGCTAAGGCAGGTAAGATTGAGTACCGTCTTGACAAGACAAACATTATCCATTGCCCAATCGGCAAAAAGAGCTTCGGCACAGATAAGCTTGCCGAAAACCTTGAAACTCTTATGGAAGCAGTTGTTAAGGCAAAGCCTGCTGCTGCCAAGGGTCAGTACATCAAGTCTGTTGCTGTTACATCAACAATGGGCCCTGGTGTTAAGCTGGCAACTGCCAAGTATGGCAACTAATTAGGTATTAACTTAAGTTAATATATAAAAATCGCTGTTCTAAAGACAGCAGGTGCTTTTAGCATAAGTATTTTACGCCTGCCGAGGAAGAAGCTAAAAATTACTTAGTAATTAACTGCCTCTCCTCGGGAAACCAAGGAGAGGTTTTCTTTTGAACTGCGTATAAAAAACATACGGAGGTGACAAATTTGCCAAGTGAGAAGGTTTTAGAAGCTAAAAAAGCTTTAGTAGCAGAACTTGCTGAAAGACTTAAGGCTTCTGTTTCCGGTATTGTAGTTAACTACGAGGGTATTAATGTTGCTGATGATACAGCAATGAGAAAAGAACTTCGTGAGTGCGATGTTAAGTACACCGTTGTTAAGAACACAATGTTGGGCAGAGCTTGTGAACAGGCTGGTCTTGCAGGTCTTGAAGACGTACTTTCCGGTACAACAGCTATCGCAACAAGCGAAACTGACTATGCCGGTGCTGCAAGAATTCTAAGCAAGTATGCTAAGTCACACGAGGGATTTGCTATCAAGAGTGGTTTCCTTGACGGTGAAGTTATTGATATGGACAAGATTGATGCCCTTTCAAAGCTTCCTACAAGAGAAGTACTCCTCGCAAATGTTCTCGGTGCATTCCAGGCACCTATCGCATCTTTTGCAAGAGGTGTTCAGGCTATTGTTGACAAGGGTGGCGTTGATGCCTGCCTTGCTGACAAGGACAGCGCAGAGGCTCCTGCTGAAGAAGCAGAGGCACCTGCAGAAGAAACAGCAGAGTAATTTCTGCAAATTAACTTAAACATTATTATTTTTATTTTGGAGGTATATAAAAATGGCTAGTGAAAAGATTACTGCTATCATTGAAGAATTAAAGACTCTTACAGTTCTTGAACTTTCTGATCTTGTTCATGCTGTAGAAGATGAATTTGGTGTATCCGCTGCTGCTGCAGTTGCAGTTGCAGGTCCTGCTGCAGGCGAGGCTGCTGCTGAAGAAAAGACAGACTTTGACGTTGTTCTTAAGTCTGCTGGTTCAATCAAAATCAACGTTATCAAGGTTGTTCGTGAAATCACAGGTCTTGGTCTTAAGGAAGCAAAGGCTCTTGTTGACGGCGCACCTAAGACTGTTAAGGAAGCTGTTGCTAAGGACGACGCTGAAGCTATGAAGACTAAGCTTGAAGAAGCTGGCGCAGAGGTTGAACTTAAGTAATTATTGCTTAAATAAACTTTTTAGAGGCTGTTTTGTACAGCCTCTTATTTTTTTGTAAAATTTTGAAAAATTATGTCGGAATAAGATTTTTTATGCTATAATGACCTTGGTGATATATTATGAAATTATTTGTAAAGATTATTAGGATTGCTGTTGCAGTTTTAAGCGCAGGATTTTTCCTTTGGTTTTCTCTGCCTATTGTAAAGCACATAATATCCTTGGGCAACATAGCCGGTATTTTGATTTCGGTATTTGTATTCTGCCGAGTAGTTTTTACAGGATTCTTTGATAGGATGAAAGAAAAGGCATTTGCAAGAAAAATAACTAAAGTATTATGGCGGATTTGTCAGGGAGGTATTGTGGTTTTTGTGTGCTATGCCCTGATTATTTCCGGAATAATGGTGTATGCGTCTTACCGTGTTCCACAGGCGGGTTCTACTGTTATAACCCTTGGAGCTATGGTTCGTCCCGACGGAACACCAAGTGGAAGTCTTTGGCATAGGATAAATGCCTGCTATGATTATCTTACTGAAAATGAGAATTCAGTTGCTGTGCTTTCCGGCGGTAAGGGTGATAACGAGCCAATGACCGAGGCACAGTGTATGTATGATTATCTTGTGGATAAGGGCATTGATAAGGATAGATTGATTATTGAGGATAAGTCGGAAAACACTGAAGCGAATATGAAAAATTCATATAAAATCATTGAAGATAATAATCTTAACAAAAATGTTGCTATAGCAACCGACAGCTATCACCAGCTAAGGGCAAAGATAATCGCTCGACGAATGGGTGTTACAGAAAGTGTGGGTGCTGTTAATTCAGACAGTCCCTTGTCAGTATTCCCTACCTATTGGGTGAGGGAGTGGTTTGCAATACCTGTTGAGTTAATCAAATGACCGGCAAAGTAATATTTATTTTAATTGGGATATATTAATATATAGAGAGAAAAGGAATGGATAAAGTGAAGAAGTTTATTTGTGCTTTAATGTGTGGAGCATTGTTGTGGATATCTACAAGTATAGCCTATGCCGAAACAAGTGAAGATGAACTGGTTGTTCTTGGTGACTCCATTGCAGCAGGATATGGAATTGAAGACCCTGAGGACACCTATGGTTATCTTGTGTCCTCCGAAAGAGATTTTATGCTTTCTAATTATGCAGTAAGCGGAGATACAACCACCGATTTGTTACAGCTTATTGAAAAGAACAGACAGGTGAAAAATCATCTTAAAACAGCAGAAACTGTTGTAATCTCCATAGGTGGTAATGATTTTCTCCATCTTGGGAGAGAATCCTCTATGAGCGAGCTTGCAGAGATTATTTCCAGTGGAAAAGACAGCAAAATAATTCAGAATTTGCTTAAAACCGTAAAGAGCAACATAAGAACAATTCACGAAAGCGTAAGAGAACTTAACCCGGATGCAAAGATTGTTTTGCAGACGGTTTATAATCCATTCTTAGGTCAAAGTGATAAGCTGACACAGCTTTTAAATCAGCTTGTAGAGCTGTTTAGACAGGACTACACAGATATTTACAAAGACGAGGCGGAAACCGACAATAATATGGTAATTGCAGATATTGAAAAGTGTTTTCGTGAGTATTACGAAAAGACAAATAACACAAGTCTTATACAGGACGACTTTATCCATCCATCTGTCAAGGGGCACAGAATGATTGCAGACCGGGTTGAGCTTGCCATGGATGATGTTCATAAGGCGGAATGGTCAACTGTGGAAAAGTCAGCCAACGCCCTTGTCCGTCTGGCGGAGAGATTGTTTGAATAAAAATAAAAATGAAAAACAGTATGATATTACCCCTATGATTATTCATAGGGGTTGATTTTTACAGCTATATCATATAATAAACATAATAAGAATTTGTTTTTTCATTGTATTTTACAGAATCAAAGCTATCATCAATTTTATAAACAATAGTTTTGCTATAGCTGTCAATTCTAAAAGCAAAGTCTATATCATTAATCTTCCACCAATTTGTATGGATAAAATCAACAACAATATTGTTGTCGCCGGTACAGATGGTAAATTCATAACCGCCGTATTCGTCACCTTTTGTAGAAATAATATATTTGTCAGTTTCTTCAAAGCTGATTTCCTGTGGTGAGTCATCTTCATATTTGCAAGCAACATCTTCTTGATTTAGTTGGATTTTTTCATCATCAATTTCACCCCTTATTGAAAGGGTAATTCTATCTCCACCATATAAATACGGAAAATAGGGCTTTACTAAAACGAATACTAATGAGAAAAATAGGATAGTCGCTGTAATTCCGATTATAAGGTTTATTCTATCCTTTCTTCTTGCTTTTTTCAGATTGTTGATGTCATCAATATTAGTGGGCAGTTCCATTTGTTCTGTGATTTTTTCGTATCCATTTCTGCAATCCTC
>JBJEPA010000136.1:0-1654 GCA_051880995.1 Ruminococcus sp. | reverse complement strand
TAACAGGACTTGAACCTGCATGAAATTGCTTTCACATGGACCTGAACCATGCGCGTCTGCCAATTCCGCCATACCTGCTTATTAATTTTTCTCCTAAATTTTACACGGTGGAGTGCCGAGGTGGGGCTTGGTTTCAGTTAAAACTTGTTCAGCCTATTCCACATATATTTCAACAGAAAATCTGTTAAAACCAATTCAACATCTTTTTTATTATACCACTAAAAATCGTCTTGTGCAATAGTAAAAAGCTCACAAATTCCGTTTAAACACAAATTATTTTGGATTTCACCACATTCACAGCTTTTACTACCTCTTAAATAGTTGTCACATCCGGAGCAAACTTCGTCAATGGCGTTGTTAAGGCTTGTCTTGTAGTCCTCTTTTGTCATAACGGACACCTCAACCTCTTCAACGGTATTGATTCGTTGTATGTTTACATAGGCTACCTTGGAATCTTCCTCAATGAAGAAAGGTGGTACTGTTCTATCCTCGGATAGCTTTGTTAGCTTAACAAAAGAATTGTAGTGTTCCTGTAAAAAAACACCAAACTCTTCAAAATTATTGACATTTTCGGGATAATAAAAATATTCTCCGTCTATAAAAAGAGCTTTCATTACATTTTCTCCTTATTTTTTTCTTCTTGGAGTTTTGCTTCCTTTGCGGCTTTTTTAGCCTCTTGTTTTTTCTTCTTTTCCTCAGCGTCCTTTACCTTTTGAGCCTCATAAACCTGTATGGTTTCGTTGGTAGGACCATCGTGAATCAGCTTGCCCTTTCTAAGGTAAATAGCTCTGTCACATATTTCCTGTACAGATGGGGTAGAGTGGCTTACATAAAGGACAGTAACACCCTGGGAGATAATTTCCTTGATTTTATTCTTACACTTTCTCTTAAATGCATTGTCGCCCACAGCAAGAGCCTCGTCAACAACAAGAATGTCAGGCTCAATATTAACATTGATAGCAAAGCCAAGACGCATTTTCATACCTGAGCTGTATGTTCGTACAGGCTGGTCAATATAGTCACCAAGCTGTGCAAAGTCAACAATCGCCTCTTCAATTTCCTTGATATATTCATCCTCAAGGCCAAGAATATATCCTTTCAGATAAATATTCTCTCTGCCTGTCATTTCAAGAGAAAATCCTGCAGTAAGCTCAAGGAGAGCCGCTACCTTGCCGTCAACCTCAACTTCGCCGGAGGTGGGGAAGGTAACACCTGTTATCATCTTAAGAAGTGTACTTTTTCCGGCACCGTTATCGCCAAGAATACCAACGGATTCACCCTTTTTAATTTCAAAGGAAACATCGTTAAGTGCGTGGTGAATCTTAGGATTTTTTGGCTTTACAAAAAGTGCCTTGAATCTTGCCTTGTCGCTTTTATATAAAATATATTCCTTGCAAACATTTTTGAAAGAGATAATCACATTATCATTCATTTTGATACTCCTTACAGTACATCAGGAAGTGTCTTTCTAAGACTGTTGTATTTTCTTACGCCAAAAGCAAAGACAAGTGCAAATTCAGCAACAAATACAATAATTTCCCAGTTGATGCCAAGTCCCAGTGGATCGGCTGTGTGACAAGCCCAGAAAGGCTCGTGGTAAATAAATGCCTTGCGGTATGCGTTCACAAAGAAGTTGATAGGATTAAACAGCATT
>JBJEPA010000135.1:0-7489 GCA_051880995.1 Ruminococcus sp. | reverse complement strand
TCTAAGTCTTGTTGCAAGAAATAAGGATAATTTTGTCGTTGGTGTTCTGTTTGGATTGACAGACTACGCATATTGGCTTTATGTGACGGACTTAGGTGTTGACAGAGATTATGAGGGTCAAGGAATTGGCAGGCAACTTATGAAAATGGCACACGATAAAGCCGGTGGTGAAAAAGATATTGCAGTATATCTTATTGCAAATGAAAATGCTATTTCCTTTTATGAGAAACTTGGTATGGAAAAAGCAGGAGATGTTATGCAATATAACCACATAGAATGGACAGAATTCACAGTACAATAAACTCCATAACTTTCATTTTACCGAAAAGATTAATTTAACAACGAAATAAATTTCTCGAGGAGAAATAAATATGAAAATAATAATATACGGCTCAAAATATGGAACTGCAAAGCAATATGCAGAGGAATTATCAAAAAGAACTAGTATTAAGGCAGTTAGTTTTGAGGAGATAAAAAGCATTAATGAATACGAAACCATAATATACATTGGAGCATTGTATGCCGGTGGAGTTTTGGGAATGGCTAAAACTTTTAAAAAATTATCCCACCTCGAAAATAAGAAAATAATAATTGCAACAGTTGGATTGGCGGACCCTGGGGATATAGAAAACACAAACAACATAAAAAATGGTATGAAAAGACAACTCTCAAGTGAAATATACGAAAGAGCATATATTTGTCATTTAAGAGGCGGAATAGATTATTCAAAACTGAATTATGCCCATAAAACAATGATGAGCCTGCTTTGTAAAAAAGCAAAAAAACTGCCGGAAGAAAAGAAAACAGCAGAAGTAAGGGCAATGATAGATACTTATAATCAAAAAGTCGATTTTGTCGATTTTTCTTATTTAGAAAAAATCATTAGTGAAATATGAAAAAGGATAAATTTATTTTGTGGAGGTTAATATGATAACTGTTTTTAATAGAAAAGAACTTATAATAACTACTGATATGAATCGTCAATCAGATGTCAGAAATATTTTAGCAACAAACCATATCAATTATGTAGTGAAAACAACAAACTTACAAAACGCCCCAGTTGTTGGAGCAAGCAGAGGGCGAAACGGCAGTTTTGGTATCAACCAAAACTATTCCT
This sequence comes from Ruminococcus sp., assembly GCA_051880995.1. Classification (GTDB taxonomy): domain Bacteria; phylum Bacillota; class Clostridia; order Oscillospirales; family Acutalibacteraceae; genus Ruminococcoides. The sequence continues at coordinate 6,372 of JBJEPA010000135.1, read as the reverse complement.
ATGAGTACAAAATCTATGTTCATAAAAAGGATTATGACAAATCAAAGTTGTTAATAAAATAATTACATAGAATATAACGATAAATCATCTATTAGTGTATCGACCCCCAAAAGTTAGACAAAAAATCTAACAATTGGAGGTCGATTCTTTATGGTATATGTATTTGTGTTACAGAGTTTTTACAAATTCCTTAAGATATGCTTTAAGTCCTTCGCCGATTTCGGGGTGGTTTACTCCAACCTCAACTGATGCCTGAAGTATTCCCAGCTTGTTGCCCATATCGTATCTTGTTCCTGCGTATTCCACAGCGGTCATACCCTCGGTTACTGCAATTTCTCTCATTGCGTCGGTAAGCTGAATTTCTCCGCCCTTGCCCGGTTTTGTGTTCTCAAGAATTTCAAAGATTTCCGGTGGGAGAACGCATCTGCCAAGTATTGAGTAGCAAGAAAGCACCTCTTCCGGGGTCTGTGGCTTTTCCACCATATCGGTGCATTTAAATACGTTGTCGTGGAGGTTTTCAACCTTTAGTGAACCGTACTTGTGAATTTCACTTTCAGGTACAAGCTTAACTCCCACAACGCCCTTGCCATATTCACCGTATGCGTCTATAAGCTCGCCGATTGCAGGACTTTCGCCAATGATAACATCATCACCAAACATAACCGCAAATGGCTCGTCACCCACAAAGTTCTTTGCTCTGAGGATTGCATGGCCAAGACCTTTAGTTTCAATCTGTCTGATAAATGTAATATTTGCAAGGCTTGAAATGCTCTTGACCGTTTCAAGGATTTCCTGCTTTTCCGGTTTATCAAGGGCAGTTTCCAGCTCAGGAGAACGGTCAAAGTGATCCTCAATAACACCCTTTCCTCTGTTTGTGATAATCAGTATGTCGGTGATTCCCGCCTTAACTGCCTCTTCAACAATATACTGAATCGCAGGCTTATCTACAATGGGGAACATTTCCTTTGGCATAGATTTTGTTGCAGGCAAAACTCTTGTGCCAAGTCCTGCTGCAGGAATAACTGCCTTTGTAATTTTCATATTGAACACCTCATTTTAACTCATTTTATGTCAAAAAATAAACATAGGAACATAATTAATTATCAGCATTACTAACAAAAGGCTGAATCCAAGAGCTGTGTTTACTCCACCCTTTGTTTGTAGCTCGTTGTCAGCCTCTGTTGCTGATGGTGTGTTTGCCTTAATCTTTTTAACCTGCTTACAGCAGTGCTTGTAGTAACATCTGTTTGAAATGAAACCACAGAGAAAATGCATCGCATAATATATAATGTTGCACACAAATGATGCAATTACCATAATATATTCCCCAAGGCTCAGCGTCTGCATCTGCTCCATAAACAGGGGGTACAGGTTCTGGTAAGAAACATTGCTGTTTGCCTGTGCAATATCGGTCATCATATTGCTGATAATTGTGTAGTTACAAAATGTTGTGAATATAAGGCAGGATGCCATAATAAATGTGATAATAGAGCCAAGGACATATTGCTTTCTGTATAGCAAATATCCACCGCCAAACAAAAGACCGGCAAAATTAAACCTTGACTTGCCAAAGGTTTTAATCTTGTTGAACACCTGCATAAAGTAGGATGGGTTCTGCTTAACATACTTCGCAACCTCTCCTGCCTTAGCGCCCTCGTCAAATTCTGTGTCGGGAGAAACTCCCCCCATTGGGTCAAACTGAATTGGGTTAAAGCCTGCCTGTGGGTTACCGCCAAAGGGTGGTGTGCCACCCATAGGATTTCCGCCAAAGGGAGCACCGTTATTTCCATATGGGTTAGTGTTCTGATTGTTTGCACCATTAGGGCTTTCTGTGTTGTCCTTTGGCATATCAATAAGCGGTGCGTTACACTTTGTGCAGAAGAAAGTACCCTCTTCGTTAATAGCTCCACAAGCCTTGCACTTTATAGAACCCTCCGGGATATTCTTTTCTTCATTTTCCTTTTCAAAATCATATCCCTGTGCGTGCTTTTCTTCATTCACACAATGGCCAAGTGATTCATAACATTCCCTGTGATGGGGAGTTCCGCATACAGGACAGACAACCACATCTTCATCAGCGTGAAAGTTCTTGCCACATACAGGACATTCATATCCAATAAAATCCATTTCTTTTTCCTTTTCTTTGTTTAGAAACTATTAGAATAATATTATAAACCTAAGTTTCCCTAATTATATCAAATCATTATAAAATCTGCAACATTATTTATTAATTTTATAAGATAGTGCTACGCCTGTGTTTACTTTTTTAATTTTTTAGGATATAATGTACTTTAATAGTGTTGCTAAAGGTATTAGTAATAAAATGAGGTATAAAATATGGTACAGTTTGAAGAACTAAAGCTAAAACTTGAGGGGATGAAACCCGAAATTGACGATTTGTCAGATGCTCTGGGACTTGAGGCTATAAAAAGCGAAATAAAACAGCTTGAAAATAGAGCAGCAGAGCCCGGATTTTATGACGATATGGAAAACAGTCAGAAGGTCCTTAAGCGTACTTCTGACCTGAACAATAAGGTGGAAAGTTTTAATTCTCTTGTAGAAAAATATGAGGATGCATTGGCACTTATTGAGCTTGCAGACGAGGAAGAGGACCTTTCACTTTTTGAAGAGGCAGAAAGTGAAGTGAACGGTGTAGCGGATACTATTGAAAAGCTACGCCTGCAAACACTCCTCACAGGTGAATACGACAAGAACAACGCAATCCTTACATTCCACGCAGGAAGTGGCGGAACAGAGGCTCAGGATTGGGCAGAAATGCTTTACAGAATGTACACCCGTTGGGCTGCTGATCACGGTTTTAATGTAAAAGAAATCGACTACCTTGACGGTGACGAGGCAGGGCTAAAGTCTGCTGTTCTCCTTGTTGAGGGAGAAAATGCCTACGGTTACCTAAAGGGTGAGGCGGGTGTTCACCGACTTGTGCGTGTTTCTCCATTTGATTCCGCAGGCAGACGACACACAAGCTTCAGCTCTCTTGAGGTTATGCCGGAGATAGACGATGATATAAAGATTGACATTCGTGACGAGGACATCAAAATGGATGTATATAGAGCATCCGGTGCCGGTGGTCAGAAAGTTAACAAAACTTCATCTGCTGTTCGTCTTACCCATATACCAACGGGAATTGTTGTAGCGTCCCAGGTTGAGCGAAGTCAGTATCAGAACCGTGATGTTGCTATGAAGATGCTTATGTCAAAGCTTATGGAAATCAAGGAGAGGGAGCATCTTGAAAAAATTGAGGATATTAAGGGTGTTCAAAAGGAAATAACATGGGGAAGTCAGATTCGCTCCTATGTGTTTATGCCATATACTTTGGTTAAGGACCACAGAACAAACTTTGAAACCGGCAATGTAAACGCTGTTATGGACGGCGACCTTGACGGATTTATTAACGCCTATCTAAAGATGATAGGACATAAGGAGAACTAACTATGAAATATCTTGTAATGCTGTGCGACGGTATGGCTGACGAACCATATCAGGCACTTGGAAATAAAACTCCAATGGAGCTTGCAAAAAAGCCTACAATGGATATGCTTGCGTCATTAGGTGAAGTGGGAATGGTAAAAACTGTTGCAGAGGGCTTAAAACCCGGCAGTGACGTTGCAAACCTTTCTGTACTTGGCTATGAGCCTGCTGTTTATTACACAGGCAGAAGTCCCCTTGAGGCGGCATCAATCGGAATTGACTTAAAGGACACAGATGTAACCCTTAGATGTAACCTTGTAACTCTTTCTGATGAAGAAAATTACGAGGACAAAACAATGGTTGACTACTGTGGCGGTGATATTTCCACAGAAGAGGCAAAAGTTCTTGTGGAATATCTTGAGGAAAAGCTTGGCAACGACATTTTTAAGTTCTATGCCGGTGTTGCATACAGACATTGCCTTGTTTGGGACAATGGTGACAAGGATAATGTTTCCTTTACTCCCCCTCACGATATATCAGGCAGAGTAGTTAAGGAATATATCCCACAGGGAAGTGCAGTTGCTCCCCTTTACGACCTTATGAAAAAGTCATATGACCTTTTGAAAAATCATCCTCTCAATAAAAAAAGGGAAGAAGAGGGCAAAAACCCGGCAAACTCAATTTGGCTGTGGGGTGAGGGCACAAAGCCTATCCTTGACAGCTTTTATAAGAAGTTCGGCAAAAAGGGCTCAATGATTTCAGCAGTTGATTTGCTGAAAGGTATTGCAATTTGTGCAGAGATGAAGAGTGTTGATGTTGATGGTGCAACAGGCTATATTGACACCAACTTTGAGGGCAAGGCAAATGCCGCTATTGAGGAATTTAAAAACGGTCAGGACTTTGTGTATGTCCATGTTGAGGCACCTGACGAGTGCGGTCACAGAGGTGAATATGAAAACAAGGTAAGGGCGATTGAGCTGATTGACGAAAAAATCCTTACACCTGTTGTAGATTTCCTAAAGGGCTATGACGATTTTGCAGTCCTTGTATGCCCGGACCATCCAACACCCCTGAACATCAAAACCCATTCATCAAATCCTGTACCTTATCTTATTTACAGCAGTAAAGAGGAAAAGGACAGCGGTGTAAAATCCTTTACCGAAGCAAACGCCAAGGCAACAGGGGAATACATTGAAAAAGGCTTTACAATGATGAATTACTTCTTAAGTAAATAATTCTTAAATAGCATAAAAACCCGAAGTCAGAAGATTTCGGGTTTTGTTTATGGTAGTTATGATGTTAATCCAGCAGGGAGGCTGTCTGTAAAAAAAGGCTCCCTCAGACGAGGGAGCTGTCGCCGTCAAGGTGACTGGGGGAGGGAAAAGGTATTGTTTTTATCTTTCTTTGTCTTTTGAAGATTGTGTGGTTTCAAGTTCTGACTCAAACTTTGACCTCTAAAGACAAAGCGAGATGTATTTACTACTTTTTCCCTCCTTCCGTCACGGCAAAGCCGTGCAATCTTCCTCGTCTGAGGAAGGCTGAAAAAACCGAACAACCCATTGTGGATTGCTCGGTTTCGGCAATCGGCAATAAATAATATTCTTTAAAAGAAATAAATTAAAATTCCTCCAAGGCTTCTTCAAGAGCTGTGGCAAGCTGGTCGGGACAGCTTGTGCCTCGTCCTCGGCAGTCGATTCCCTTTAGTCTGTTAATTGCTTCCTCTGCGCTCATTCCAACAACAAGGGAGGAAATTCCCTGTGTATTACCGGCACATCCGCCGTGGAATTTTACATTGATTATTTTTGCGTTGTCGTCAAGCTCAATGTCAATCTGCCTTGAGCATACGCCAACTGGTATATATGTGTGTTTCATAATTGCCTCCAAAACTTTATATAATAAAAAATAGCGGTAAAAAACCGCTAAATGGAGCGGATGACGGGGCTCGAACCCGCTACCTCCACCTTGGCAAGGTGGCGCTCTACCAGATGAGCTACATCCGCAAATCTTATAATGGTATTATTATATCATAAATATGGAAATAGTCAATAAATTTTTTAAATGTATTTATTTTTCAGCAGATTTATAGTATAATTTGTGATATAATGAGTTAAACAATAAGGAAAGGATAGATACAGTTGTCAATTCAGCTTAACCTGGGCAAGTGGGGAACAATTTTTCCTGTGCCTAACTGCGTTGTAGATGATGACATCAGACTGGCAAGTGAAAACCAGCTTAAGGTGCTACTATATATACTTCGCAACAATGGTGAAAACCTTACAGAAAAGTCTGTTGGGGAACAACTGAATATTGCCGAGGGGGATGTAAAGGACGCTGTATCCTTTTGGATAGACAGAGGAGTGCTTTCTGCACAAGGGGATATTCCACAAGGGGAGAAGTGGGAAAAATCTGACGAACAACCTGTTGAGGTGAAGAAGAAACCAAGACCACTTTCCAGGGTGCAAAAGCCGGACAGCATTTTTGTTTCAAGGCGAATTAACGAGGACAAGGAGCTTGCAACTCTTGTACAGGAAACACAGGTAATTTTGGGCAAGCCTATCTCAAACGGCGACACAGCAACACTTGTAATGTTACACGATACCGATGGACTTCCCTGTGATGTTCTTTTGATGCTGATACAGTATTGTCACTCCATTGGAAAGGACAATATGAGGTACATTGAAAAGATGGCTGTTAACTGGGCATCAGAGGAAATTACTACCCTTGAAAGAGCCGAAGAAAAAATCACCAATCTTGAAAGGTATGGTGAGGCTTGGAACAGGGTTGCCATGATTTTTGGCATTCAAAATTCCGGCTCACCTACAAAAGCACAGCAGGAAAATGCTAACCGCTGGATTAACGAGTGGCATTTTAGTGACGAGATGCTGAGAGAGGCATATGAACGCTGTGTAAATAAGAAAAACAACTTTAACATTACATATACAA
>JBJEPA010000134.1:0-7499 GCA_051880995.1 Ruminococcus sp. | reverse complement strand
GCTTGTGATAGACGAGCTTTCTTCATTCAAAAATCATCAGACCAAAAGGTTTAAATCACTGATGAAAGTACGGTTAAAGGTGAAACGCATAGTAGGTTTGACAGGTACACCGTCATCAAACGGACTTATGGATTTGTTTGCAGAATTTAAAATCCTTGATATGGGCGAGCGACTTGGGAGATTTATCGGACAGTACAGAAACAAGTATTTCAAACCCGATAAAATGAACGGACAGGTTGTTTATTCATACAAGCCTTTACCGTATGCCGAGCAAGCCATATATGAAAAAATCTCCGACATCACAGTTTCAATGAAAGCAAATGAATATCTGAATATGCCGGAGCTTGTAGTAAGCAATTATGAGGTTCAATTATCGGACAAAGAGAGAAAGCACTATGACGAAATGAAGAAAAATTTAGTTCTTGAAATCGCAGAGGGAGAAATCACTGCATCTAATGCCGCATCACTTTCAAATAAGCTTTGTCAAATGTCAAACGGTGCGATTTACGATGATAAGCAAAGCATAATTGAAATTCACAGCCGAAAGCTTGATGCCATTGAAGACATTATTGAAAGTATGAACGGCAAACCGCTTTTAGTGGCATATTGGTACAAGCACGATTATGAAAGAATTGCAAAACGGCTTGAAAGCCTGCATATTCCTTTTTCAAAGCTTGATACAGACACAAGTATTGAAAGGTGGAATAACGGTGAAATCCCCGTTGCACTTATCCACCCAGCATCGGCAGGTCACGGACTTAATCTTCAAAGCGGAGGTTCAACACTTGTGTGGTTCGGCTTAACCTGGAGTTTAGAACTGTATCAGCAGACGAATGCAAGGCTTTACAGACAAGGTCAGAAAAGCACAGTTGTAATTCAGCATATAATCGCAAAAGGCACTATTGATGAGCAAATTTTAAAGGCACTGCAAAGAAAAGATAAAACACAGTCGGATTTGATAGACGCTGTTAAGGCGGATTTGGGAGGTTTTCTAAAATGACAGCAAAGGAGTATTTAAGTCAGGCACGATTTCTTGATAACAGAATAAACTCAAAGATACAACAGGTTTCTTCACTTAACGAGCTTGCAACAAAATGCACAGCCACAATTTCGGATATGCCACACAGTCCGAACATCGGTGGTTCTACAATGGCTGACGCAGTATGCAAAATTATCGACTTGCAAGAAGAAATCAACAAGGATATTGACAGGCTTGTTGACTTAAAGCGTGAGATTATGGGAGTGATTAAAGCAGTCCCCAATGTTGAGTATCAGACAATTCTTGAAAAACGTTACCTCTGCTTTATCAGTTGGGAGCAGATTGCTGTTGATATGAACTATTCGATGCAACACATTCACCGTATGCACAGCTCTGCACTGAAAGAAATTGTTGTTCCAAAGCAAGATGAGAGTAAATGTGATAGAATGAGAGTCGGCTGATATGATATTATTATAATAGACAAAAAGAAAATGAACGAGCCTTGTGGAGAAATCTGCAGGGCTTTTCTTATGCCCCGAGGAGGTGTGACGCTTGCCAAGAAAACCGAAAAGACCCTGTGCCTTCCCCAGATGTCCCAACCTTACCGAGAAACAGTATTGTGAACAGCACGAGAAAGAACATAACAAACGCTACAACAAATACGAACGCAGAGCAGATGTAAACATCAAGTACGGCAGAGCGTGGCGAAGGGTTCGTCAGCGTTACGTGTCGGCACACCCGTTGTGTGAGCGTTGCCTTAAGCAAGGACGAATGACACCTGTTGATGAAGTGCATCATATTATTCCTGTATCACAAGGCGGAACGAATGATGAAAGTAATCTGATGTCACTGTGCAAAAGCTGTCACAATAAAATTCACCTTGAAATCGGTGACAGACAAATAAGACGGTGACCGTGGGGCGGGTCAAATCTCTACGACCTTTCTACCCGGACAGCGGCCCGGGGTGTCACGCACAAAAAAAGCGAAATCAAACGGGGTATAACCCCACGGAGGTGATTGTATGGCGAAAGACGGCACAGCAAGAGGCGGTGCAAGAGCCGGGAGTGGCAGAAAATCCAAGGCTTTAAAAGAAAAACTTGATAGCGGAAATCCCGGTGGCAGAAAGCTGACGGTAATGGAACTGCCTGCTGATTCGGATTTAAGCGGTGAGGATATGCCCGAACCTAAAAGCTATATGTTGGACAGGCAGAAAAACGGCGGTGACCTTGATGCAGAAGATGTGTTCAGAGAAACCTGGCTGTGGCTTAAGGAGCGTGGCTGTGAAAAGCTGGTAAGCACTCAGCTTGTGCGAAATTATGCCATGAGCGTTTCAAGGTGGATTCAGTGTGAACACGCTATATCGGAATATGGCTTTCTTGCAAAGCACCCTACAACAGGTCAGGCAATAGCAAGTCCCTATGTCAGTATGAGTCAGAACTATATGAAACAGGTAAATAATCTGTGGTATCAGATTTTTCAGATAGTGAAGGAAAACTGCTCGGCAGATTTTTCCGGAGCAACACCGCAAGACGATATTATGGAGAGATTGTTGCGCTCTCGGAGAGGAAACTAATATGAATTTCAGATTAAACAGCTTTATGAGAAAACTTAAAAACAGCAGACCTTTCCTTACAAAGCAACAGTACCGCACAATCAAAGGTCAGGCTTTGTCTGGTGATATTGACGGTGCGGAGAAAGGTCTTAATTCACTTTTGAGGAGGTATGCGTATGAACACAACAACAGAAATGCAGCTTGTTCCCGTTGAAAAGCTGATACCATATATCAACAATGCAAGAACCCACAGTGACGAGCAGATAAAGAAACTGCGCTCTTCACTGCGTGAGTTTGGCTTTATCAATCCCGTTATTATCGACAGAGATTTCAATGTCATAGCCGGACACGGCAGAATTTTAGCTGCAAAGGCAGAAAATATTTCAGAAGTACCCTGTGTGTTTGTTGATTACCTGAATGATGCACAGAAGAAAGCCTACATACTGGCGGACAACCGCATGGCTATGGATGCCGGCTGGGACGAGGAGCTTTTGAGAGTTGAAATTGAGTCCTTGCAAGGTTCGGATTTTGATGTATCTCTTACAGGCTTTGACGAAACTGAAATCGCAGAGCTTTTTGCCGATGATAACGATGATGTAAAAGATGATGATTTTGATGTTGAGGGCGAGCTTGAGAAACCGTCTGTTACAAAAAGCGGTGACCTATGGCTGCTCGGCAATCACAGACTTATCTGCGGTGACAGCACAAAGGAAGATACATATACTCGCCTTATGGACGGAAAGAAAGCAAACCTTGTTGTGACGGACCCACCGTACAATGTCAACTACGAAGGCAGTGCCGGAAAAATCAAGAACGATAACCTTGAAAATGATAAGTTTTATAAGTTTTTGCTCGATGCATTTCAGACCACAGAAAAGGCTATGGCTGATGATGCAAGCATCTATGTTTTTCACGCAGATACAGAGGGACTAAATTTTAGAAAAGCATTTGCAGACGCAGGCTTTTATCTTTCAGGTACTTGTATATGGAAAAAGCAAAGCCTTGTACTTGGCAGAAGTCCGTATCAGTGGCAGCACGAGCCTGTGCTGTTCGGCTGGAAGAAGAACGGCAAACACAAATGGTACTCCGACAGAAAGCAGACAACAATATGGGAATTCGACAAGCCGAAGAAAAACGGCGACCACCCCACAATGAAGCCTGTTCCGCTGATTGCCTATCCGATAAAGAATTCAAGCGTTGCGAACTGCATCGTCCTTGATCCATTCGGCGGTAGCGGAAGTACACTAATAGCCTGTGAGCAGACAAACAGAATTTGCTGCACATCAGAGCTTGACGAAAAATACTGTGATGTAATCGTGAAAAGATATATCGAACAGGTCGGCACTACTGAAAATGTGTATGTAGTGCGTGATGGTCAGACTATTAAGTTTGATGAGTTGGAGGTTAGTGCTGATGAGCAGTAAGGCATTAACCCTCGGCAGCTTGTTTGACGGTTCGGGCGGTTTTCCTTTAGGTGGACTTCTTTCAGGAATTACACCTGTATGGGCATCGGAAATCGAGCCGTTCCCTATTCGTGTGACAACAAAAAGACTTCCGGAAATGAAACACTACGGTGATGTATCAAAATTAAACGGAGCAGAACTTCCGCCTGTTGATATAATCACATTCGGAAGTCCTTGTCAGGATATGAGCGTTGCAGGAAAAAGGGCCGGTCTGTCCGGTTCGAGAAGTAACCTCTTTTATGAGGCGGTAAGAATTGTAAAGGAAATGAGGTGTAAAACGAATGGCGAATATCCAAGATTTGTGGTGTGGGAAAATGTCCCCGGAGCGTTCTCGTCAAACAAAGGCGAAGACTTCAAGGCAGTCCTCGAAGAAATCTGCAAAATCAAAGACGATACATTATCTGTATCTCAACCTGAAAGCGGAAAATGGACAAATGCAGGAGAAATCGTGGGAGATGCGTTCTCCGTTGCGTGGCGAGTGTTTGACGCTCAATATTGGGGAGTTCCCCAACGAAGAAAACGCATCTACCTTGTCGCAGATTTTGCAGGAGAATGTGCCGGAGAAATACTATTTGAGCAAAAAAGCCTGTCAGGGGATTCTCCGCAGAGCGTCAGCAAGAGGGAAAGAACTTCCACCGATGTTAAAGATTGCGTTGGAGCAACAGGCTTTGACGGATACAATGGTCAGCTGACAGGAGATGTATCTTCTACAATCGGTGTGAACTGCGGTATGTCCACAGGCAGAAACGGTATAGTTCTCAATGACCAAGGCGGAAACAGAATGGATATTACCGAAGATGTGACCTGCACACTCCGTGCCGAGGCACACCATCCGCCCTGTGTGTTGGAGTCGGCAGGCTTTTGCACGGAACATTCTGCAAAGAGTCATGGCATAGGCTATGAGGAAGAAACCTCACCTACAATTTGTGCCGGTACAGTTCCGGCTGCTGTGATGTTTGAAAATCACAGTCAGGATACGAGATATACGGGACCTGTTGAGAAAGCTCCCACAGTTCTTTCAACCTATGGAACTGGTGGGAACAATCAGCCGTTTGTCATTGAAACACCAAAGACACTTAAAATCAGAAGTGGCTGTGACGGTGGCGGCAAGGGTGCTTTAGTTCAGGATAATAAATCAGCAACTTTGTCCTGCAACAATGAACAGACTGTATTTGTACCGCAAGCCTACGGCATCTGCTCAAAGGACAGCAATTCAATGAAGTCCGATAATCCGAACAGTGGCTTTTACAAGGCTGAAACTTCACGGACGATTGACACAAGCAATCAATCACCGTGCAAAAACCAAGGCGGTATTGCCGTTGTTTGTGTAGATCAGGGTGGCGGAAAATCTTCTTGTAGCATTACAGAAGACTACTCACCGACACTCACTTGCACACACGGAGGAGAACCTGCGGTCTGTTTACAAGGCTCAATGATTGGAAGAAAAGACGAGAACGGTCCACAAGGTGACGGCATAAACGAAGATGTCAGCTTTACTCTTAATGCAACTGACAAACACGCAGTTGCCTACGGAATTGACAGAGCTGCTTTTAATCAAGGGCAAAACGCAAAGTATGGCTTTGCCGTTGAAACTGAAAAACAGCCGACAATGGTTGCAAAGGGTCCCGGTGCTGTTGCTGCACCTACATACAGTTCAAGCAAAGCATCTTTCTTTACAAAGGTACAAAAGGAAAAAGCGAATACACTTGTAGCCACCGATTACAAAGATCCGCCAATTGTTAATGACAGTTCAAGCTATGGTTTTTATCCGCAGATGAAAGCCGAATGTATTACTTTTACCGAAGAGAAAAGCGGATGTATTGTAAACGGAACAAATCCGGGATTTCAGAACGGAGTCCTTGAATCCAACTATATCGTGAGAAGATTAACACCAACAGAATGTGCCAGACTGCAAGGCTTTCCCGACTGGTGGTGCAGTGGCCTTGAAACGGAAAACCCCACTGATGAAGAGCTTGATTTCTGGAGAGGTGTTTTCAAAACCTTTGCCGAGATTAACGGCACAAAAGTAAAATCTGACAAGCAGATAATAAAGTGGCTGAAAAATCCACATTCTGATAGTGCAGAATACAAGATGTGGGGCAACGGAGTGGCACTCCCATGTGTTTACTATGTACTTTCAAGGATTGCAAAAGAAAAAGAGCGGAATACCCGCCCTTAAATTCTTAGTCCTTATTCACTTCAATCTCGCCGTGCTTTTCCTCAAAGGCTTTTACCCTCTGCTTAATATACTGTTCAATTTCACGGTTGGCTGAACGGCCTTCGTAGTCTGCAATATATCTGAACTTCTGAAAAAGCGTCCGGTTTACTCTTAGTGTGTATCTTAAAATGTTATCGTCCATAATCAAATCTCCTCGATGTTATTATGACATCATTTTAACGCAATTATTGCATCATAACGAAAGTGGTGGTATTATGGTGTCATAGTGGTGTCATATTTTTATAGGAGATTGAAATTTATGAAGGTAGCAGTAGTAGGTTCACGAAACCTCACAATCAATAATCTGGGCGACTATCTTCCCAAAGATACAACGGAAATAGTCAGCGGTGGTGCAAGAGGGATTGACAGGTGTGCAAGAGAATACGCAAAATCTTACAACATTAAGCTGACGGAATTTCTGCCCGAATATGAACGCTATGGACGGTCAGCGCCTTTAAAAAGAAATCTGCAAATAATAAGATATGCCGATATTGTCCTTGCCTTTTGGGACGGCAAATCCCACGGAACACGCTTTGTAATTGAAAACTGCAAAAAGGAAAACATTCCGATAAAGGTGTTCACTGTTGTTTAATACTCACACTTAAAACCGCTGATTTTTCGGCGGTTTGTTTCTTTGGCAGAATTTCAAAATGACTCTTGCAATCTTGTCTGTTTTGAGTGATATATGTAGTACTAACATCAAGGAGGAAAATCAGATGAAGTTTCCAAGCAAAGATATTGTTGAAAAAGTACGAGCAGAATATCCCGTTGGCACAAGAGTTGAGCTTGTTAAAATGGACGATGTTCAGGCACCGCCTGTTGGCACGAAAGGCACTGTAAGAGGTGTTGATGATACGGCAAGTTTACTTGTTGATTGGGATAATGGTTGTGGTCTGAATGTAATACATTGTGAGGATATTGTAATCAAGATATAGAAATATGTAGCACAGATATACACAATATATTGTGTATATGTTTGTGTAGTAATCGTATTGCTATTACTCCGTTATGACGGTAATATACACACAACGAAAGGCAAAGAAAAGCCGAACAACGGAGGATAAAAATGAACGCAAAGACATTAAGACAAATCGAGGAAATGAAAAAGCAGACAATCGGTGTTGAGGTCGAGATGAACAACATCACAAGGAATAAAGCCGCAAAAATCGCAGCCGAGTTCTTCGGCACAGGCAGATTTGAAAACACAGCCGACAGAAACGGCTACTGCACTTGGTCAGCGTATGACGAGCAAGGCAGAGAGTGGAAATTCCAAAAGGATGTCAGCAT
>JBJEPA010000133.1:0-1670 GCA_051880995.1 Ruminococcus sp. | reverse complement strand
CTAATATGTTTTTTCATAATTAGGCATAACGGGAAAAGGGGTCGAATAATGGCTTGTTTTGTTGACATAAGTTGACATAAGGGGATAAATGGGGTATTATAAAATAGTATGAATATGTACTGTTGTACTATGATTTGTTGCGGTTTGTTTCACTTATTTTGTTGGTATCTTTATAAGATATTTTAAACCCTTTCAGCAAGAATTAAGTGTAAAAATTGAGAAAATGAGGTGGAGAATAGTTATGAGTACGAACAATCCTCAGAAAAACGATGTGCAGTCTGTATTTTTAGTTGGTGCTAAAAGTCTTGGCGCATATGGCGGTTATGAAACCTTTATTAACAAACTAACGGAGTACCACGCCGATAACGATAGAATTAAGTACTATGTTGCCTGTAAGGCTAACGGTGACGGTCATATGGACGAAACAAAGGTTGACGGTGCTACAATAATCTCTGACACAGAGTTTGTGTATCACAATGCAAATTGTTTCAAAATTCATGTGCCTAACATCGGCCCTGCACAGGCAATTTATTATGATATTGCCTCATTAAATCAATGTTGCAAGATTATTAAAGAGAAGAATATTAAAAATCCAATAGTTTATATTATGGCTTGCAGAATTGGACCTTTTGCTAAGCATTTCTATAAAAAAATCCACAAGCTGGGAGGAAAGGTTTATCTCAACCCTGACGGTCACGAGTGGATGAGGGCAAAGTGGTCTGCACCAATCAGAAAATATTGGAAAATCAGTGAACAGATGATGGTGAGGTGGTCTGACCTGGACATCTGCGATTCGGTGAATATAGAAAAATACATACATAAATGCTACGACGGAAAAGGTATCAAAGGGCAGAATCCAAAGACAACCTTTATTGCCTACGGTGCAGAAACAAGAAAAAGTACCCTTAGTGACGACGACCAGAAACTTCTTGATTGGTATAGTGAAAAGGGTTTATCACCAAAAGAGTATTACCTTGTTGTGGGCAGATTTGTTCCGGAGAACAACTACGAAACAATGATAAAGGAATTTATGAAGAGTAACAGCAAAAGGGACTTTGCTATTATCACCAATGTGAACGATAAATTCCTGGAAGAGCTTGAAAGCAAACTGCATTTTAAGAGTGACAGCAGAATTAAATTTGTGGGCACAGTATATGACCAAGAGCTGTTGATGAAAATTCGTGAAAATGCCTACGGTTATTTCCATGGACACGAGGTTGGTGGAACTAACCCAAGTCTGCTTGAGGCACTTGGCAGTACAGACCTTAATCTGCTTTTGGATGTAGGCTTTAACAAAGAGGTTGCACAGGAGTCTGCAATTTACTGGAACAAAAATGAGGGCAACCTTGCGGGCTTAATTGATAAAGCCGACCTTATGAGTGGTGATGAAATCTCAGCTATGGGTGAAAAGGCTAAAAAGAGGATTAAGGATGCGTACAGCTGGCAGTACATATGTGACAGGTATGCAGAGGTTTTTTTGAAGTGATGGGATGTGACGGTGAATAAAATGAAGAAAACAGCATTGATTTGTACAGCTTTTTCCAGATTTATTAAAAGCTTTTTAACACACGATATACAACTGCTTCAGGAAAAGGGTTATGAGGTTCATTGTGCGGCAAACTCCAATCATCCCGGCGCTGAATGTATGGAAGAGTATTTTAAAGAAATGA
>JBJEPA010000132.1:0-1681 GCA_051880995.1 Ruminococcus sp. | reverse complement strand
ATAGCTGCGGTCAAGGCGATTATTGCAGGAACAAAAGCTCTGATTTCCGCTTTAATTGCAGGTGGTTGGATTGCAGTTGTGATTATTCTGATTGTTGTCCTGCTCGGCTGTGCTGTTTCCCTGTTTGGCGGTGGAAGCGGGAGCAACGCCTATACCCCTGTCAGTGCAGAGGTGGAAGCCTATGAGCCTTTGATACAGAAATATGCCAAACAGTACGGTATTCCCGAATATGTGGAGCTTATCAAGGCGGTTATGATGCAGGAGTCTGGCGGGCGTGGACTTGACCCGATGCAGGCGGCTGAAGGCAGCTTTAACACAAGGTATCCTCACGAGCCAAATGGGATTAAAGACCCAGAATATTCGATTGAGTGCGGGGTGCAGGAATTAAAGGCTGCCCTTATCTCTGCCGAGGTGGAAAATCCGATTGATATGGAGCATATCAAACTTGCCTTGCAGGGTTACAATTTCGGCAATGGCTATATCTCGTGGGCTAAGACCAATTATGGCGGCTATTCCTATGCCAATGCGGTGGAGTTTTCCGCCATGCAGGCGGCACGGTTAGGTTGGGGCAGCTATGGCGACACGCAGTATCCCGCCCATGTGCTGCGGTATTATCCATACGGGAGGGCGTTCACAAGCGGCGGTAACCAGGCGATTGTTGAGGTCGCTTTGACACAGCTCGGCAATGAGGGCGGTCAGCCTTATTGGAGTTGGTATGGCTTTGAGGGGCGTGTGGAATGGTGTGCCTGCTTTGTGTCATGGTGTGCCGACCATTGCGGATATATTGAGAGCGGGATTATCCCTAAATTTTCTGGCTGCGTGGACGGCTCAAATTGGTTTAAGGGTAACGGACAATGGCAAGACCGAGATTACGAGCCGCAGGCAGGCGATATTATTTTCTTTGATTGGGAAGGCGACGGAGAAACCGACCATGTAGGCATTGTGGAGAAATGCGAAAACGGTGTCGTTTACACCGTGGAGGGTAACTCTGGCGACGCTTGCAGGCAAAAGCAATATACGGTTGGAAGCAGCTCCATCTATGGCTACGGCGTTCCTGCCTATTAAGAATGGGCAAAAGAAAAACCAGAGGTTTATTCCTCTGGCTCTTTTGCCTTACATAGTCCGCTGACAGTTGCTTCAACTATGGACAGCTCTTTATCGTTTAGTTTGTCGAGTTCTGCGTCTAAGCGTCTGCGGACGGAACTTTTTTTGACCTCTTTATCTGGGAATATGTATTCGTCAACCGACACAGCGAACATCGTCACAAGCTGAATGAATAGCTCCAGACTTGGCTTTTGCCCCTCATTTTCAACAGCTTGAAGATGTCTTGGGTCATAATCCACAATACGAGAAAGTTCATCTCTGGTCATACCTTTTGCTGTTCTTGCTTTCTTGATTGCTTGTCCTATCGGCGTAAAATCGAAGTCAAAATCATTGTTTCTTGCGTCCATAAACTCACCACCTTGTAGCAATATAATCTTCATTTTATATTTTACAGATATGTAAGTTCTTATTAAACGCTCTGAAATCCCTTGTTGTAGGATATGAAATATCTTATAACAAGAGAAATAAATTCATAATTGATTTGGGAGCATAGCCCACCAAATAAAAAAAAACGGTGCTTTGGTGGGCGGCTTTGTCACGCCCAGATAAAATTCCAACTGCCCTCTAAACCCGTTTT
>JBJEPA010000131.1:0-1725 GCA_051880995.1 Ruminococcus sp. | reverse complement strand
AGGTGTGGTAAATGGTTTTAAAAGAGCGGGATATTAAAAAGCACATCAAGGAGAAAAATTTTGCTAATTTATATTGCTTTTATGGTTCAGAAAAATTCCTTGTAAAAACATATACCCAAAGACTTGTTACCGCAATTATGGGAGAAAATCCTCCTGAATTTAACTTTCACAATTTAGATAACAACAGCGATATTGACGATATTGCTGTGTCTGCCGATATTATGCCATTTATGAGCGAATACAACTGCGTAAAGGTGACAGACCTTAACATAGATAGCCTTGTAAAAGCCGACTTTGAAAAGCTAAAGGAAATAATCAAGAATGTTCCCGATACAACGGTGATAATATTCACATTCCCAACACTTGAGATTTCAGGGAAGAACTTTTCTGCCTTTATAAAAGGGGTGGATAAGTCGGGAGTAGTGGGTGAACTTCCAAAGTACGACTCAAACGCACTTTCAAAACAGCTTGTAAGCGGAGCGTACAAAAGGGGTTGCCCTCTTTCAGCGGTAAACGCCGGCAAAATAGTTGACTACTGCGGAACAGACCTCACTATGCTCCAAAATGAACTGGACAAGCTGTGTGCTTATGCCGACGGACAGGAAATAACCTCTGAGATGATTGATTCCCTTGTGCATATCAACCTTGAAACTAAGGTTTACTATATGGCTAATGATATAATTGCAGGAAATCTTGATAAGGCTTATAAGGAGCTTGACATTCTCTTTTATCAAAAGACAGAGCCAATAGTCATTGTCAGCGCCATAGCCGGTGCATATATGGACTTGTACCGAGCAAGGGTTGGTGCAGAGGGTGGAGTGCCTGTGGCAACAATAGCCAAGGATTTCAGCTATGGCAACCGAAAGTTCGCCCTTGAAAAAGCCTCAAGAGCCGGAAAAAGGATTTCTACCCCGGCACTAAGAAAGAGCATTGACGAAATCCTCAACACCGACTATAAGCTGAAAAGCACCTCTATAAGCGGGAGAACACTACTTGAAAAGCTGATAGCAAAGCTGTCCCTGATTTCAAAGGAGAAAAACTATGCTTAAAATCAAAGAGGCTGTTATTGTAGAGGGGAGATACGACAAAATCAAGCTTAGCTCAATAATAGACGCACCAATCATAGAAACAAACGGTTTCAGAATTTTTAAGGATAAGGAAAAGCAGTCCCTCATAAGGCAACTGGCGGAAAAACGGGGAATACTAATCATCACCGACAGCGACTCAGCAGGCTTTGTAATCAGAAATTTTTTAAAGGGAATAATTCCGGAAAAGAATATTAAGCAGTGCTACATACCCTGTCTTAAGGGTAAAGAAAAGCGAAAGGCAAAGCCATCAAAAGAGGGTATGCTTGGTGTTGAGGGGATAGATAATGAAGAGATAATCTCTGCAATAAAAAGGTCAGATGCAACTATTGAGGGGGAAGTTACTCACAAAAAATCGGAAATTACAAAAATCGACTTTTTTGAGCTTGGACTGACAGGTAGGCCAAATTCAAAGGAAAAGAGGGAGCAGGTACTAAAGCACTTTAATATGCCCCTTTACCTTTCCACAGGGGCAATGATTTCCGCCCTTAATGTCCTTGTTACAAGGGACGAGCTTGAAGAAATTGTAAGAAATCTGGAAAAATAAACATATAATAAAAATCACCACTTTTGACAAAACTAAAGGTGGTGATTTTTATGTGTTTAAAATGGGATGGGGTGGTTTTTCTCCTTGGTGGAG
>JBJEPA010000130.1:0-7845 GCA_051880995.1 Ruminococcus sp. | reverse complement strand
TCACTTTCAGATATTGAAAAATCGGGGATTGACATTACATCAGGATTTTCCGTAACAACATTTTTTGTGGCTGTTGTACTGTTTGTGCTGTCCCTTATATTCAGTTACGGTGTCAGCCTGCAAAAACAGGCAGACGAAACATTGTAGGTGATAGCTATGTCAATTATTTTAAGACTTGACCGTGTTATGGCGGATAGAAAAATGTCCCTTAATGAGCTTTCGGAAAAGGTAGGCATTACAAAAGCAAATATGAGCAACATCAAAAACGGAAAAATTTCGGCGATAAGGTTTTCAACACTTGACGCAATTTGCAAAACCCTTGACTGCCAGCCGGGGGATATTTTGGAGTATAACCAGGAGGATTAAAGCTATGTATGCAATAGAAACTAAGGACTTGTGCAAAAGCTACAACACCTTAAAAGCTGTTGACAAACTGAACCTCACCGTAAATAAGGGAGAGCTGTTCTCTCTTTTGGGTGTAAACGGAGCCGGTAAAACCACCACAATAAAAATACTCTGTGGACTTACAAGGCAAACAAGCGGCGAGGCTTTTATCTGCGGAAAAAGCATTGACTCCCAAAGGGACGAAATCAAGAAATTAATCAATGTTTCACCACAGGAAACTGCTGTTGCACCAAACCTTTCCGTAAGGGAAAACCTTGAGCTTATTGCGGGGATATACGGATACAAAGGCGATAACCTTAAAAACAGGGTTGAACAGGTGGCAAAACAGTTTAGCCTTGACGAGGTTATGAGCCAGCGAGCAAAGACCCTTTCGGGAGGGTGGCAAAGAAGATTATCAATTGCTATGGCAATAATCAGTGAGCCAAAGGTGCTGTTCCTTGACGAACCTACTCTTGGACTTGATGTTCTTGCAAGACGAGAGCTTTGGAGGGTTATTAAGGAGTTAAAGGGTAGTGTTACCATTGTTCTCACAACCCACTATATGGAGGAGGCACAGGTGCTTTCGGACCGCATTGGAATTATGGCAAAGGGTAAGCTTTTAACAGTAGATACCCCACAAAATCTTATGGAAAGAACATCCTCACAAAATATTGAGGACGCATTTGTAAAAATAGCAGAGGGGGAAGTAAAATGAGAACACTTTTGTTTGGAAAGAGAAATGCAAAAGAAATTTTGCGTGACCCGTTGTCATATGTTTTTACTTTAGGTTTTCCTGTTTTGCTACTTGTAGTGTTTCAGGTGATTGCATCTTGTACCCCCGGTGGAGAAGTTTATTGGTTTGAGCTTGGGTATCTTGCACCGGGAATTGCAGTGTTTTCCTTTTCTTTCGTAATGCTTTATATGTCAATCCTTGTTGCGAATGACAGAAGCACAACATTTCTTTCAAGACTTTACACTTCTCCAATGAAACCTTTTGACTTTATTGCAGAGTATAATCTTCCGGGAATGGTAATCTGTCTGGGACAGATTGTCATCTGCTACATAACTGTGGGGGTTATCTCTCTGATTACAGGGGAAGAGGTTAGTATGGGTAACCTGTGGCTGACAATACTTGTGTATCTTCCTTTGATGCTAATGTTTGTTTCCATCGGAGTTATGTTCGGATGCCTTTTCAGCAATAAATCTGCACCGGGAATATGCTCTGTGGTAATTCAAGTTGTGGGATTTTTAGGAGGAATCTGGATGCCTGTTTCCACAATGGGAGGATACGAAACTGTGTGCGAGTGCCTGCCCTTTTACCCTGCTGTTCAGATAGGCAGAAGCATCCTTTTAGGCGAGGACATTACAGAGGGAAAAATCCCGTTGTATATTATAGTGGCAATTGCCTATATAGTTGTGCTTTTTGCTTTGTCAATTATTTGCTTTAAGGCAAAAACACAAAGGGACGATAAATAGAAATCATATTCATAAAAAAATGGGGTAACACCGACAAATCTTATGGTGTTACCCCATTTTTATACTGTATTATTCTATACTTACAGGATTGTTCATTATGTAGTTTTCAAGAATATCTCCTGCAATTTTGCAAAGCTCTGAGCATGGACGCTTTTTGTAGTAGCTTTCTGTGCGCTTTTCCGGGACAATTCCGTCCTTTTTGTCAAGTCCCAGAAGTTCCTTGCAGATTATTGAACCGTTTATCTCTTTATAGGAGCTAGCCACATCATTAATTCTTTGGTACAGCTCCTTTTTTGCTTCAAAATCCTTTGGGTCGCTGTATCCGTAAAGACTGCTGATTACAAATACCATACCGCTTACACATCCGCAAACTTCTCTCATTCTGCCCATTCCACCGCCGAAGCCGGAAACGATTTTTGCAATCATATCTCTTTCCATTCCCAATTCTTCTTCAAAGGCAATGGCGACTGACTGAGAGCAGTTGTAGCCCTGCTTAAAAAGGGATTGAGCCTTTTCCCCCTTAGTCATTGAGAGCCTCCAGTTGTTTTTTAAATTCTTTTAGCTTTTCTTCGGCCTTCTTTACCTTGGATTTGGCTTCTTCTGTGTCAATATCCTTGTTTTTCTCTATGATACCCTCTTGAGTTTCAATGAAATGCTCCAGCACTTTTCGGCGAAGAACATCGGTGTCCTCTGTCTGGTCGGATTCTTCCTCTGTTTCATCCTGTTGTTCTTCCGGGAACTCAACAGGCTGACCGTTCTTTTCAACCAATATGTTGGGGTTGTTGGTGAGGTGCATTTTCTTGGTGACAATGCCCATAACATCCTTGTTGATTACAAGGTTAAATCCCATTGGATTTACAGACACAGCAAACAAGTCATCTGTGGAAAAAATGCGATAAACCTCCATAAAAGGTAGCTCAATACAAACTCTTTTGTCCTCAGGTAATGAGGCATAATCTTTCATAAGAGGAGTGCTGAGAAAATACTCGTACTCTTTGCGATCGGTGAGCACAGGCAAAACCTTTTGTCCGGATTCCCCGGTGTTGAGGAATGGGTACTTTACCTGCATTTGATTGCCCTGTTTGTTCTGCACAATGGCAGGAACAAGCACAACAGACTCCTGCAAAGCCTTTGTAAGGGGACTATCCTCCTTAACTATAACTCCCTTACCCTCTTTTTTGTACTTTTCCACCTGCTGAAGAAAAATAAGTGCTTCTATGTACAGTGTTGGGTTAGTTCTTGTTTTGATTTTGTCTGCCTTAAGAATTGTATCCCTTGGAATAATAAGAGGACGAAGTCTGCCGTCTGTGAATTCCACATTTGTAAAGCCCAGTCTTGGCATATCTTCAACCATTGCAACAAAGTCTGAACTGCTGATTTTTCTGATTTCTACATCAAGGTTTTGTTGAGCAAGATTATTTATAAGGTAATCTGCCTCGCTTGGGTCAACCAGAACAATAACATCGTGGTTAAAGGCATAAAAGTGGTTTGTAGCCTTGGAAATTACAATCCACAACTCCTCAAGTTTCATAATTTTTTCAAGGGTCAGCATACGAAAGTGAATGTCGTACTCGGTAAAGTACTGCATATCATCTTCGTTTTTCATTTCCTTTGCTTTTTTGATACAGGTGTTTTCCAGATAGTCAATAAAGCATATATTTTCGGTGACTGAGGCATTTTGCATTGCCTCTCGTCCATGGTCGTGGTCCTCAAAAAATGAGTGTACCAGCTTGTCCATTCTTTCGTTATCTACCATATAATCAAGTCCTTTAGTTTATTATCTATGATACAAAAATTATATCATAAGGAAAATATAATGTAAATGCAGAAATTTTTAAAACCTGTTTTAAAGCGGAGCCTTTTTACAGACAGCCTACACCGAAGGGGTAGGTAATTTGAGTTACAGATAGCCTCCATCAGACGAGGGGGGGACCGCTTGCGGTGGAAGGAGGGAAAAAGTGTTCTCTTTTTCTCTTTTTGTCTTTAGAAGTTAGTGAGGTTTCAAGTGCTGATTCACGCTTTGTTATCTAAAGATAAAGCAAGATATAAAGACTGCTTTTTCGCTCCCTCATCCGATAGAGCCTTGTTAAATCCTTAATTTCATATAACCTGATAGTGTTGGATTATTCAAAAATATTTGTCGATTTCTTCTGTCAGACTGCTGTCAAGCTCATAATACTTTTTGTCAATTACACGGATGTATTTTTTGTTGTTGTCCTTTGGGTACAGCTTAACCTGCCTTGAAATAAGCTGGTCGTCGCTTGATGCCCAAAAGATACAGCACTTTGTGGAGTCTATGTCGTCTGCGTATTTAACATTTTCTTCGTCAGTTTCAGTGTAATTATCTAAATCGGCTACCTTTTCGTATAGGGTGTAGTCAGCGTCCTTTTGAGCGGTGGTGAGCTTTTTGTCCTGTTTGTCAAATACAGCTCCTGTATTGTATTTGCTTAGGTCGCTATAATATTCCTTTAGCGCCTGCTCATCATCTTGAGAAACATATATTTCTCCTGTTACATTTGTGTTCATACTAACAAGGATATCAAAACGGTCATACCCCTTTATGGTGTAGAGCTTTTCAGCACCGGTAAGTACTGATTCTGCCTCGTTTATCTTGTATTTACCGCTACCGCCGTCAAAGCAAAGGTCTGTTTTTACATAATATTTGTCGTTGTAAATTGCCCTGCTGTCGTCACTCATTGTGCCTAAAATGGTAGTAACACCGCTAAAAGTGCCTGTGCAAACCATTATGATGGCAAAGATTAAAGAGATTACAATGCCTATTCCGCCTACAACAAAGCCGGATTTGTTCAGCTTTTTAGGCTCCGGGCTTTTGTCACGCTTTTTCAGCATTATAAAAACAAAGCACAAAAGTGCGCCAATAATGATTAGGGAACATCCAAGCAGAAGTCCGCCTGTTACAGTTTTTGCCGTTGCCAAATCCATAATAAATCTCCTTGAAATATAAACAAGCTGTTTTGAGGTGTTTTTTGATTATTTTCTAATTATTCTAATTATATTGATTATATGATATGGTTCTAAAATAGTCAAATAGTATAAGATGTTTATTGAAAAAAAGGTAATTGTCTGCTACAATATGTGCGAGGTTTTAGGTATGAAAATATTAGACAAACTTTTTTCAAGAATTTTTATAGTTGGATTTACATTGTTTTTACAGGCGGCTTTTTTGCTGTTCTTAATGTTTGAATTTCAGCTTATGTTTAATATTGTTAAAGTAATTTTTATCCTGATTACTGTGGCTGAGATTGTTTCAATAATAAATTCCGACAAAAATACTGCTTACAAAATGGCGTGGATTATCCCAATGGTGGCTTTTCCCTTGTTTGGTGGAGTGGTTTACTTTTTTGCCGGTGGCAAGCGACCCGCACGAAAACTGAGGAAAAAGCTGGACAAGGCACAGTTACATACCGACCAGTATAAACCCGACTGTAGTGTTGTGCTTTATGAGGTGGAAAAGCAGGACCTTGCTGTAAAAAATATCTTCGCTTACTTAGACAAGATGGGATTTCCGGCTTATAACAAGACAGATGCTTGCTTTTATCCCTTGGGGGACTACAATTTTCCCATTATGCTGGAGGAGCTTCACAAGGCAAAGCACTACATATTTTTGGAATATTTTATAATTGACGAGGGCGTTATGTGGAACAGCATTCTTGATGTGCTTACCGAAAAGGCATCAATGGGTGTTGATGTGCGCCTCATCTATGACGATGTAGGATGTATATCTCTGCTTCCAATGGACTTTCCAAAGCAGATGGAAAAGCGTGGGATCAAATGCCTGCGTTTCAATCCTTTCCGCCCGGTTCTTTCCTCTGTTGTCAACAACCGTGACCACAGAAAAATCCTTGTTATTGACGGTCACACAGGCTTTACCGGGGGAATTAACCTTGCCGATGAATATATAAACAAAAAAGAGCGTTTCGGACATTGGAAAGACAATGGAATAATGCTTGTGGGTGACGGTGTGTGGAATTTAACATCAATGTTCCTTACCACATGGAATGCCCTTAAGAGAACGGAGTGGGAATACTCCCTGTTTTACCCACAAAGATATAGTGAAGAGATGAGTATGATGCCACAGGGCGACGGGTTTATCTGTCCTTACGGGGACACTCCCCTTGATGACGAGCCTGTTTCGGAAAATGTATATCTCAACATAATCAACAGAGCTCAAAAGTATTTGTATCTCACCACACCTTACCTTATTATTGACGCTGAAATGCAAAGAGCATTGGTTCTTGCAGCGTCAAGAGGGGTGGATGTGCGTATTATCACACCGGGAATTCCCGACAAAAAGACGATTTTTCAGGTTACACGCTCCTACTATCCCCAACTTATCGAAAGAGGAGTTAAGGTCTATGAGTATGTTCCCGGCTTTGTCCACGGCAAAACCGTTGTAAGCGATGACGACATCGCCACGGTGGGAACAATCAACTTTGACTACCGCAGTTTGTATCTTCATTTTGAAAACGGTTGTATGTTTTACAAATCAAGTGTCGTAAATCAGGTCAAGGAAGATTTTTTAGAAACTCAACAGCATTGCACACAGATTGTTCTTGACAAAAATATGAAGGTGGGTTTTTTAAGAGGGATTTACTATGCAATTTTAAGATTGTTTTCTCCTCTTATGTAGAGATGTTTCATTGATAAAGATAAAAATATTTGGGATAATCTTAGCATTATCCCAAATATGTACTTGATTTTTTGAAAAAATAATGTTATATTATCTATGCTGTGTTTTTTCATAGAGAAAAATGCTGGTATAGCTCAGTAGGTAGAGCGCTTCCATGGTAAGGAAGAGGTCATCGGTTCAAATCCGATTATCAGCTCCAAACGAACCCCGTTAGAAAGTTTCTAGGCTTTTTAACGGGGTTTGTTTTTTGCCTGTTACTTCTTTGTTTCTTGTTTTATGTTAAATACTGTGGTATATTCTGAATTGTAAAGGAACGGTGGCGGTTGTTCCGACACCCCAATGAAAGGGGGTGTTGTTGTTTGGAATACATAATCTGTTTTGATTTGTTAGTAACTATTATTGTTTTAAGCATAAAGAAATAACCGCCCTGTACTGCCAATACAAGGCGGTTTTTTAATATAAAACCATTGACTTTGCGAAACAGTCAAAACCGTTCCTTTACACTGTTATATTATCACAACAACATACTTATGTCAATAAAGCTGATAACAAATTTAGCGATTGATTTTACGCCTATGCACATTTTTAAGGTATGTGCATAGGTGTTATTTTTCTGCAAAATAACGATAAATTCATTTTGTTATACATATATAATGTAACATTTTAGTAATTGATATTGATGCTACTTAATGATATAATAGATTATATATGGGATGATTGCGAGGGTACTATGGACGAAAATAAAAAGATAAAGGAAGAGAGCGGTGCTATAAGCGTTAAAAAGCAGATTGTTTATGTTGCTGTTTTTCTTGTGCTTATTGCTCTTACCTTTTATGCAATCGTAAGTCAGAACAAGGATTTGACCTTGGCTGGTTTTCTTGACTATACTTTCAGCCTTAATTTTGGTTGGCTGTTGGCGGCGGTGATGTGCGTTTTCCTCTTTATATTGTTTGAGGGGATGAGCATTCGCTATATTGCCGGCAAGCTTGGTTACAAGCGTGGACTTTACAACAATTTTATATATGCGGCGGCGGATATTTATTTTTCTGCCATAACACCGTCTGCAACAGGGGGACAGCCTGCTTCGGCTTATTATATGGTCAAGGACAAGATACCAATGTCCGTCACAACCATAACCCTTGTGTTTAATGTTATGCAATATACCATGTCCATTGCGGTGATTTCTGCTGGGTGCTTTATTTTAAGACCGGAGTATTTCTTTCAGTTTGACAGCTGGTCAAAACTTCTGATAATTCTGGGGATTGTTTTCCAGATGCTTTTTGCGTTGGTATTTGCACTACTTATCTTTTTCCCAAATATTATAAAAAATGTTT
>JBJEPA010000129.1:0-7851 GCA_051880995.1 Ruminococcus sp. | reverse complement strand
GTCATTTTTCAGCTGGGTGTAGGTTTTTGCTCCTATTTCATCCTTTTTTAGCTTAAATTTTATAGCGTCCTCTTTTCCGAACTCCTTTTCGGCATCTATGAGTATTTCACGAATTGTGGTACAAGACATTATGTTCCTCCTGTTTTTGTATGTTGTCAGCTTAAGGTAAAATTCACACGCTGTCATTCCGAGCCACCACCCGGTCATTCCGAGCTTGTCGAGGAATCCCCTTCCTCTACCACTTACTGTGTTGGGGTAGTCATACTTCCATTTAACCTGATAGTGTCGGTTAATGCACTACTGCTTTCCTTTCAGATTCTTCGGTCGCTTTGCTCCCTCAGAATGACAGGGGAAGTGGGTTTTGCTCCCTCAGAATGACAGGGGAAGTGGGTTTTGCTCCCTCAGAATGACAGGGGAAGTGGGTTTCGCTCCCTCAGAATGACAGAGAGGGGGTGTCCTCAGAATGACAGATTGTATTTACTATAATTCCGGATTATGCATTATGAATTATGAATTATGCATTCCGCATTCCGAATTCAGATAAGGCTTTCGATGTACTCAACAGCCTCGCCAACGGTGAGAATGTCCACCACCTTTTGTTCATCAACCTCAATGTCAAATTCGTCCTCAATTTCACCCAGCATGCTCATAAAGTCAAAGGATGTAAAACCAAGGTCCTCCATAAAGCGGGATTCAGGCTTAACATCCTGTGGCTCAACCTCAACATAGTTACAAATGATTTCTACAAATTTATCAAACATAAAAAATCTTCCTTTACACTAATTTCATTATTTCGCCTACAGTCAGGTTTGGATTTTCTGTACCCTTGAACATAATCTTGCACAGGTAGTAGTACAGATATTCAAGCTGTTCCCTTGAAACCGCCTTAACCTGATGCTCAAAGCTGAAGTCCAGTCCGTTGTCGGCAGGGCGGTGAGATACTGTCAGGTACATTGCCTGTGTTGTAGCGCCGTTTTCGTACCATTTTGTCTTGTACTTAATGTCACCAAGCTGTTCAAGGCTCTGTGACCTTAATGAAAGTGGCTGATATGTAAGTGACATTGGCTCGTAGGTGTGACCGGGCTGATTTTTATAAGTCTTTCCACGGTGTGCAAAGTAGGCAACAGGGTCGTAGTTTGCGTGGCGGAACATCTGGTTCTGCATATCACGGATTATGTGAATACCCTCCATAAAGGTTTTGTCCTCGGGGATAATTACACGACAAGGGAATGAGTGAATCCTTGTGCCACCGCACTTCTTTTCCTTTAGAGTTGCCCTTCTTGCAATGGCTGTGTTCATAGAAACATCATCGTTGCCATTCATCTTGTGAAAATATGTGTGAAGTCCCATAATCAGCAGACAAGCAAGGGATATGTGGTTGTTTTCGCAGAAGTTTATCAGTCGCTGTGTAGGCTCCTCCTCAAGGTGGAAAACATCAAGGGCTGAGTCAACAGAGTCTGAAACATTTACTGCTGTCCTTGCGTTTGGATTTCCTGTTCTTTCTCTTTCTTCCTCCAGCTTTTTTCTGCCGTCAATACCGTTGTAAATAGGCTCAGAGGATTCTATGAGTTTTTCAAAAAACGCTGTGTCCCTGTCCTTTGCCTTGCACCCTGCCTCATAGGCAAGGTCCTTTTCAAGCTGTTCTGTATAGGATGCCATCTCCTTTGGGTACGGTACATTTTCAAACTTTGAGTTACAGTAGATTTCAATAATATCCTTCATAAAGCATATGAGGGATTGTGCGTCCATTGTCAGGTGATCCACCAGAAGATAAACACCGTTGTAGCCGTCGGGCATTTTTATCATAACAATTCTGTTCATTGGGGCATTCTCATGGACAAATGGGATTCTTGTCCAACCCCTCATAATGTCTTCGGCTTCCTCCATAGTTTTTTCTGTGAAATCACGGAATTCAATTTCTCTTTCTTCTTTTTCAGCAACATACTGATACCATGTGCCCGCATCGTCCTTGACAAATCGAAGGCGCATAGACTCGCATCTTTCATAAGCCTTATAAATTGCCTGTCTTAGTGCGTCAAAGTCGATTTCGGTTTCGATAGTCAGGCTTGTGCCGATGTTGACAACCTCACTTTTAGGGGAAAGGTCTTTGTAGAATATGTGAAATTTCTGTGCGGCTGTCAGGGGATAAACCTTGTGACCGTTGTATTCGTTCATTTTATTATTCCTCCTATAAAGTCATTAAGAGCTGATTCGTAAGCCTTGGTGTCCTTGTAGTAGCTTTCTGCGTGTGCAGCACCCTTTACAATCAACTTTTGCTTTGGGGATGCACAGTTCTCATAAATTTCCTCACACATACTGCAAGGTACAAATGTGTCGGCATCGCCGTGGATAAACAGGATAGGCACTTTTGCTTTTTTAACCTCTCTTGCGGCGTTGCAGTCGTCCATTCCGTAGCCGGCTTTTTTTCTGTTTACTATATTTGTAATAGGAATTACGGGAAATGCCGGCAGGTGGTACATTGAATGAAGAACATGGGTAAATACATATTTTGGGGAAGTAAAACCGCAGTCGGAAACAATGCCCTTAACCTGCTTTGGAAGTTCAAGTCCGCTTGCCATAAGCACGGTGGAAGCACCCATTGATGTACCGTGCAAGAGGATTTGTACATTCTCACCCTGTTTTTCAAGGATAAAGTCAATCCAGGAAACACAGTCGAATCTGTCAAGATACCCAAAGCCTATGTATTCGCCCTCGCTTTGTCCGTGGGAGCGTTCGTCAACAAGGAGCATACTGTAGCCTCTTTTTATGTAGTAATCAGATAGGGCTATGTAGTCCTTCATACCCTCGCTGGTGTAGCCGTGAAAGCTGATTACAACCTTTTTTTCGTCACCAACAGGGAAGTATGTTCCGTGTAGTTTTAGTCCGTCCTTTGATGTTATGTACACATCGCTGTGTGGCTGTGCAAGGAAAAACTTTTTTCTCTCCTCAAGAAATGGCTTGTACTGGTTCCAGTCTGTGCCTGCCATCTTCATTGTTCTTTCGGTTTTTGCCTTGCTCCGTTTCATGGTTCGACGGTAAAAGTAGGCACATTCAACGGCTGTTCCCACAGCGACAGCACCCACAACTGCACCGCCGATTAGTAGTGCGTTCATATTATTAGCCTCTTTTCAGAAGTAAATTATTTAAGCAGTCAATGTCATCAACTTAATGAAAAATCTATATACTTTTATTTTTAGCCACAACACTGTCACGACAGGAGTAGGCAATTTGGGTTACAGACAGCCTCCCTCAGATGAGGGAGGGGGACCGCTTGCGGTGGAAGGAGGGAAAAAGTGTTCTCTTTTGCTCTTTTTGTCTTTAGAGGATAGTTTGATTTTATGTTCTGACTCAAACTTTGTATTCTAAAGACAAAGCAAGATATATTGACTACTTTTTCACTCCCCCAGTCGCCTTTGGCGACAGCCCCCTCATCCGAGGGAGCCTTTGTTTAGTCCTTAATTTCATCTAACCTATTAGTGTCGATTTAGTCACTACTGCTATCCTTTCAGATTCTTCAGTCGCTTTGCTCCCTCAGAATGACAGGCGGGGTGCTTTGCTTCCTCTGAATAACAGGACAGTGTGCATACCACTGAATATAAATATTCTTAAGATGACGATATTATTTAAGCAGGGAATTAGTTTCTTTTGCTATCTACAATTTCCTTGAATCTGAGAGCCTTTTCGATGCTACCCTCAACCTTTAGCTTTTGAATTGTAAAGGCAAACACAGGGTCCATCTTGCCCTCTGAAATCTTGCGCAGAGTGTTGGCACTGCAAATAAAGATTGCGTCACGGTCAAAGTATTCGTATGGCTCAATGGAGAGCTTTCCGTCCTTAACCTCAACATAGAAGATACCTGATTCTTCTCCTGTGATGTTAAACTGAAAGGCAAGGTGCTCCTTGATGTCACTTACATCAGCGCTTACAAACTTTTCTTTCATTTCTGCAAAAAATTCTGCGTATGTCATTTTGATAACCTCCAATATTCGACTCTCGGTCGATATTATTATATTATTAAAATATCACGATTTCGACCGTCAGTCAATCCTTTTTGATTTACTTTTCAAAAGTTTTTAAGAAGTAAAAATTATGTTTGCAATGGTTATTAATTGTGTGATATAATCATACAATATAGAGTTTGTTTCTCTGCCTTTATATCGGCAAAAAATAAGTGCTTTAGCGGGGGCGGTAAAATGCCAAATAGTAACAAAGAAAAATACGATAAAATTCTTGACGCACTTCAGGAACTGCTGGAAAGCAAGGAAATCCACTCTATTTCCGTAAGCGAAATTGCTCAAAAGGCGGGGATAGGCAAGGGAAGTGTGTATTATTACTTTTCCTCCAAGGATGAAATACTTGAGGCCTTGGTGGAGCGAAACTACGAAAAGCCCATTGAAACAGCAAAAAATCTTGCTAAGCAGACCGGTGTTTCACCTTTTACAAGAATGGCTATGATTTTTCAGGCTTGCAGAAATTCCTCCTCGGCAATCTCTGTCAAAAACCCACCGCCGACCCTGTCCGACGCAAAGGAGCAGGCACTTTTGCACCAAAAGTATATGCATCACCTAATACAGGAGTTAAAGCCTGAGCTTACCAAAATTATTGAACAGGGAATTGAAAGTGGGGACATACACTTTGACCACCCCTCAGCCCTTGCAGAAATTGTGCTGATTGTCCTTTCTGTCAAGCTGGACAATACCCTTGTGCCATCCACACCACGGGAGATTGAGGAAACAATTTTAGGACTTATTTCACTCCTTGAAAAGGGTACCGACAACCCAAAGGGCTCTCTGAACTTCCTCACAGCCTATCCGTAACTGTATATTTTCTTTGAAAGCCGACCATAAAAATGGTTGGCTTTTGTGACTCATAATTTACTTGCTGTTTTCTATTTATTCATAGGTGATTGTGAGATTTTTTACCATCTATGCTAACAATATTTAGTAATTTAACTTTCTTACAAAGTGTATGGCTATATCAAAAAATAATTACTAAAAATATGTGATAATTTGTTGAAAAATACAGGATTTTGCATTGTGTTTTTTTATATACTGTGATAAAATGTAGTGAATGATATTAATAATGATTATTAATTTTTAGATAAGAATTCGTAGGAGGTCAATATGAAAAACACATCCGGATTTTTCGGTCGTTCATACTATGTAAAAGTGTTTCTTTCCATTGTGTTGGTTGTCGCTATGATAACCTCATCACTTCCAATTGCTTATGCAGAAACCAACACCGTTAATGCGTTACAGAATTATGATTTTGAAGATGGCACTACCTCTTGGAATATAACAAGCGGTGACATTACTGTGAGCCAAATTACAGAGGACGAAGTGACAAATAATGCCCTTCAGTTAACAGATGGCGGAAATGCAGTTTACCAGGCTGTTACAAAAGAAGATGGTGATTTTATCCAAGGCTCAACATTTAACTGGGAGCTAAAGTTTAAAAGCACAGCGTCAAGTGACATTGTTGCCCTTGTTTTAGGACTGAATGAGCCTGCCGGCAACCCCGACCAGTTAAGACAGATGATGACTTGGCTTAGGGATAAGAGAAAAATTGATAAAAAGGTGCCAACTGACGGTCAATATACAGTTATTGTGTATTCAAAGCCCTTTAAAACTGACGGTACCTTTGACGACGGCAAGTTTGGTGTGGGCAAAGCTGATTTCAGCCTTACCCCAACAATGTACTGTACAGAAAAATTTTCTGTAACACTGTTCAGAACAACAGGGGCAGACTGGGTAACAGCTACTAACCCTACCAATACCCCCTACACATTGAACAAGGACTCCTCCTCAATCTACTATTCCTTGATTTCCTACAAGGGCAGTCCACTTGTTGATGATGTAAATTTCTTTGTTGAAAAAACCGGCACAGAGGTTACTGAATATACTAACCTACGAAACGGTAGTTTTGAAGAACCGGATATAGCAAAATATACAAGTGATGTTTATTATCAGCCTACACATGATATTGTTCCTAATTGGTTTACCACTGCTACTGATAAAAGGATAGAATATTTTAACGGTAAAAGTACATACCATTTTATATACGGAGGTACTGAAAATAGGAAGGTTGTTGATGGAAACCAGGCAGCCGAATTAAATGCTGAACAGTCAAGTACAATATATCAGTATATTAAGACCGAAGCCGGAAGTCAGTACAAGTGGAATCTTTCCCACAGGGGAAGATATGGTGCTGATATTATGGCGCTTGTTATCGGTCCTAAGCAGAAATATGATCCCAAGAAGAAAGATAATCAAAAGCTTGTATATGACCAGTTTATGCAAATGGTTGACTGGGTAAAGGAAAACAGGGATTACTACCCTGATGTTAAGGCTCAGATTGAAGAAATTGAAACAAAACAGACGGATAGTGAAAGAACATCAGTTGATTACAGATGTGACCCTGTTAAGGTAACTGTGTATTCCAAGCCTTTTAATAATAATGGTGGCTTTGAAAGTGACAACGAAACCTACTTTAGTGCAACAGAAACAACTGATTTTTCACAAAAGTGGGATGTTACAATCATATGCTCCGGTGACTACAGCTGGCAGACCTATGGTGAAAACGACGATGATATGTACAGCTATTACGACGTGCCAGAGGGACAGGATGATTCAATCTTTGCCTTTACTGCTTATAAAGCAACTAATTCAAGTGCAAGTGTATCTGAATCTAAAATAAACACCTACGGTAACCTGCTTGACGGTATTAATTTTGACCTTTACTACCCTGCCTCCTCAATATCCTTTACAGGTGGTGACGCTGTACTTACCTATGTTTATAAAGATGAATTATCAACATCTGAGCTAAAGTCAGGTGAACCTGCTAAGTCAATAATGGTTGACGAAAACTCAACCTTTACCTTGGATGTTACACCAAGGTATTCCATAACTACCGATGAAAATGGAAATGAAGTACTAAGAAAAGACGCTGAAGGTAATCTAATACAAAATACCTTCCTTGGTGCATACATAACCATTGGGGGTGTAAGAAAATATTATCCTGCAACAGCTATTAATGCTACGGATAATGCTGTTTATTTCTCCGAAACTGTTGATGAAGAAACAGGACTGATAACATACTCCTACGGTCAGTCTAATGTTTCGGGTAGGGTTGTTGTTGAGCTTGTATATTCAGAAGTATATACCATAATATACAACTCAAAAGGCGGTAAGGAGTATTCAGTACACAGCGGTACATATACCCCTGAAAACGCTATGGACTGGAGTGGCAGTAACGCAAATGTTGCCCGTTTTTACGAAAAGGCTACCTGTACATATACCTCAACAGCCTGCCAGTGGTGGGAGGATAACCCCAGTGTTATATTCAAGGGCTGGGAGCTTGTTGGAGGTACTGTAAAAAAACTTTCAGACGGAACAACTGTACCAGAGGACGAACAGGTACTGTTTAAAGGAAATGCTACGGTTAACTACACAGCACCAACACTCACTGATGAAGAAAAAGAGGGATTAACTGCCGAACAACAGGAAGAGTTTATATTAGAAAAAGCCAGAACAATTGATTTTGTGATTTCTGACGGCGTATATGAGGGAAGAGTAAACGCATACGGCGGTGGTGTTCTTGTTGCAAACTGGGAATACAAAACATCGGTAGTTGCCCAGACAGAACAACTTGACGGCTCATTTATAAACAGCGATGTGGGTGGTCAGGTATCACTTACAGACCATACTACAGCTATTACTGATACTAATGGTACTGTATATAATCCGGATGAAGGCATTAGTAACTGTGCCAAATTCACATATTTATCACCATTTAACAATGTGATAACTGTTTCAAATCAGGAAAATACAGGCTATACATTCCTTGAGATCG
>JBJEPA010000128.1:0-7852 GCA_051880995.1 Ruminococcus sp. | reverse complement strand
ATTGCTTATAGACAAATAGATTGTTAAAACTTTGTCTATTATTGAGATGGTAAAGAGAATCTTAATTGTTATAATCATTACAGGATTTTAAAAAGGAGTGGTTCAATGAAAAAAGAACAAAACAAATCCCTTAAATGGGTACACACAAGGTCAACAAGGCACATTGCCTTTTTGCTTGTTGTGGCAATGATTATGAGTGTTATAGGCGTTGCAACCTATTCTGCCGAAACAACAGACACAGAAAGACCTGTGGTAACCAGCGGAGATTATCAGTATTCTTTGCTGGATGACGGCACAGCGGAAATCGTCAAGTACACAGGTTCTGCCACAGCACTGACAATTCCGTCATCTCTGGATGGTAAAAAGGTGACAGCCGTAGGTGGTTTTGCCTTTGATGCCTGCAAAACTATTACAAGCTTAGTTATTCCTGAGGGTGTTACCTCAATCGGCTCCAATTCTTTTAGATATTGTGAGAAGATGAAAACAGTATCTTTGCCTCAGAGCCTCACTACAATGGGTATAAGCTGTTTTTCGTTTTGTAGAAGTCTTGAAAGTATATCCTTGCCAGATAGTGTTACAAGTGTAGCTAATTATGCATTTAACGGTTGTAATGCCTTAGCAAGTGTAAAGCTTTCAAATAAACTTGAGGTACTAAGTGACTTTATGTTTTCAGAGTGCGAGAAGCTTACAAGCATTGAATTTCCTTCATCAGTTAAGGAAATAGGGCAAAATACATTTGCTCATTGCTATGGATTTACAGAGATTGATGTTCCGAGTAATGTGACTATGATCAACACAAGTGCTTTCAGCTATTGCAAAAACCTTACAAAGGTTACACTTCACGAAGGACTGGAAACTATTAACGCTTTTGCGTTTACCAACTGTAAAAAGCTAATGGAGGTTACTGTGCCTGACACAGTATCAGAGGTTGTACATATGTCCTTCGGCTACTGGTGGGACGATGTTACTTGGAATTATCTGCATACTGACGGATTTGTGTTAAAGGGCTACAGAGGCTCTGCAACAGAGGCATATGCCATCGAATACGATGTTCCTTTTGTAAGCCTTGGAGATTCAATTTTAACTCCTCCGACAGAACCACCATCAACAACAGAGCCTCCTTCAACAGTACCGCCTGAACCCGGCACTGTATATACAGTGTATTATAAGAACACATCCAATTTCAGCAATGTTTATGCCTACTATTGGCCTGACGGTGGCTCCGGTCCTGTGGCTTGGCCCGGAACTGCTATGACCAAGGTAAGTGACGATGTTTACAGTATTCAGGTACCTGCTGAAAACAATATGATTATCTTCAGCAACAAGGGAAGCAATCAGACAGGCAACCTTGCCATACCGGGAGATAACTACATATATGACGGTGAATGGAAGGTGTATAGTGATGTTCCAACCGAAACATCCACAACCCAGACAGAGCCTACTACTTCATCAACAACTATGACAACACCAACTACATCCTCTTCAACAGAGCCTACAACATCCACACAGCCAAGTTATAAAATGGGTGATGTTAACGGTGACGGAGATGTTGACATAGCAGATGCAACAATATTGCAGAAGTACATCAATAAGGTTGCTGTTTCTATTAATACGGAAATTGCTGATGTAAACGGTGACGGACGAATTGATGTTCGTGATGTAACAATGATTCAGAAAAAGGTTGCAGGTTTTAATGTTTTTTAGCTTTAACAGAACAGATGATTAATAATCAAGGCGGACAGTTTTCTGTCCGCCCTTTTCTTTGAGTAATTCCAAAAGAAAAAACTGACCAAGCAAGGCTTAGTCAGTTTATGTGATTATTGTATATAATAATTGTCTGTTATATCAAAGCATAGCGGCGCCGATGATTCCAGCGTCATTACCAAGTGTTGCTGTGCAAAGCACAGTTTGCTTTTCGTTGTGCTTTGTAATTCTCTCCTTTTCCACAATAGCCCTTACAGGTGCAAGGAGATTTTCGCCTTGCCTACAAACACCACCGCCAATGCAGATGATATCAGGCTGGAAGATGTTAATTACATTTACAATACCTGTTGCAAGATAGCCTATGTATTCCTCAACAACAGCCTTACCTGTTGCGTCACCGGCAAGCATAGCATCAAAAGGAGTTTTTCCTGTTACATTATTAAGGTCGCCGTCAACAGCCTTCAGCATATATGAAAATTCTGCCTTTTCGTTCTTAATAGCTTCCTTTGTCATATTGATAAGTGCAGTTGCAGAGGCGTATGATTCCCAGCATCCCTTTCTGCCACAGCCACATTCCTTTCCGTCCTTAACGATAACCATATGACCCAGCTCAGCGCCCGCAAAGTTGCTTCCGCTGTACAGCTTGCCGTCAATGATAATTCCGCCACCAACGCCTGTTCCAAGGGTGATGGCAACGGCGTTTTTGCAACCCTTTGCAGAGCCAGCAAGAAATTCACCCCAAGCTGCTGCGTTTGCATCGTTCTCAATGCGAACAGGCTTGTTAAGACGCTCCTCCATCATTTTGCTTACTTCCCAGTTGTGGAACAAAAGATTTGGTGAAGTTTCAACAATTTTAGTTTCAGGATTAACCGCTCCTGGAACACCAATTCCAATGTGGGAAATATCGTCCATCTTTAATTTTGCTTTTTTCACTGCCTCTTTAACAATGGCAGCCATTGAATCGCAAACCTCACTTTCAGGGCGTGGAATTGCGGTTTTGCACTCTGCTCTTGCAATAATATTGTAATCTTTGTCAACAACTCCGGCGACAATGTTGGTGCCACCCAGGTCGATACCTACTTTATATTTACTCATGGGGAAACCTCCTCTTATTTATGTAAAAATTATATCACGACACACGTATATTTTCAATAAAAAGGAGGAATTTATAAAGAAAAAGAAAAATATTTTTAAAAATGACAAGTGAGTATTAATAAGTATTTAAGAGTAAACAGGAGATTTAAAGAGATTGTACTGTGTTAAATTAAAATATTTCAAAAAAGTGTTGACTTCTAATATTAAAGGTGATAAAATCAACCTTGCGATTAAAGAAAAAAGAAAAAGGAGGACAATTTTATGTCAACTTATATGGCTAAAAAGGGCGAAGTTGAACGCAAGTGGTATGTAATTGACGCTAAGGGCAAAACTCTTGGTAGAGTTGCTGCTGAGGCCGCTACTCTTTTAAGAGGTAAGCACAAGGTAACATTCACTCCACATGTGGACTGCGGCGACCATGTAATTATTGTAAATTGTAAAGATGTTGTGTTAACAGGTAACAAGCTCACTCAGAAGAAGTGGTACAGACACACAGGTTATATCGGACACCTTAAGGAAACACGCTATGACACGCTCATGGCTACACGTCCGGAAAAGGCTGTTGAGCTTGCTGTTAAGGGTATGCTCCCTGACAACACACTTGGCAGAAACCAGATTTTAAGATTAAGACTTTTTGCCGGAGCAGAGCATAATCATATGGCTCAGGCTCCTGAAGCATATGAAATTTAAGGAAGGAGGCTACTATAATGTACGATAAGACACCATTTTTCTATGGAACAGGCAGAAGAAAATCTTCAGTAGCCCGTGTTAGACTATATCAGGGTACCGGAAAGATTACAATTAACGACAGAGATATTGACGATTATTTCGGTCTTGATACACTCAAGCTCATCGTTCGTCAGCCTCTTGAGCTTACAGAAACAGGAGAAAAGTTTGACATCGTTTGTCGTGTAGCAGGCGGTGGCGTTACGGGTCAGGCCGGTGCTATCCGTCACGGCATTTCCCGTGCACTTCTCCAGTATGACAGCGAAAACCTCAGACCGGCTCTTAAGAAGGCAGGCTTCTTAACTCGTGACCCTCGTATGAAGGAAAGAAAGAAGTACGGTCTCAAGGCTGCTCGTCGTGCACCACAGTTCTCAAAGAGATAATTTCAAATTATTTCATACAAATTCACCCCAAAGGTTTATACCTTTGGGGTTTTGTTTTAGTTGATTTACTTTTAGTCAATTTGGCTCATTTGGCTTTTGGTCTGACCATTTATACTTTCTGAGAATTTTATAAATGAAACCCCGATATATTACCTCTTTCCATTGCACCGAATAGCTTTTGTTTTATGTCGGGGTATGTCTTTTGTAAAGAAGCGATATATTCCTTCATCCTTTGTCTTTCGGTTACCCCGTCAGCAGGGCAGGTGCTTTTTACAAGGGGCAGACCTTCCCTATTGTGGGCATTTGTAACTTCCTTTTCCCACAGATATAGCATCGGTCTTATCAGGGTTATATCCTTTCTGGAGAGGTATGTTATAGGACTGAAACAGCTCACCTTTCCTCCGTCAAAAAGATTAAGTAAAAATGTTTCTATTGCGTCGTCGCCGTGATGACCAAGGGCAACCTTGTTGCATCCGTTTTCCTTGGCGGTGTTGTGGATTATTCCTCTCCTCATTCTTGCACAAAGAGAGCAGGGGTTATTTTCCTTTCTTTCTTCAAAAATCACTTTGTACAGGGAGGTTTCCTTGATGATATATTCAACACCAAGATTTTGGCATAGTTTCTCTATTTCTCCGTAATTTCCTTGTTGATTTAAAAAGTATGGGTCAACAGTAATCGCCTTAACCTCAAATCTTTTGGGATAAAAATCCCTTAGTCTTGCTAAGGCAGACAGCAGTACCATACTGTCCTTTCCGCCGGAAACACCAACTGCTATTGTGTCATTTTCTTCTATCATATTGTATTTGTCGGTGCAGGCACGCACCTTTCCAAGTATCTTATCCATAAGATTATTATATACTATTGAAAATAAAAAAGAAATAGGGTATAATGAAAACACTTTGAAAAAAATAGGTGATAAAATGAAAAAAATAGTGGCTATGATTGCTTCAATAATTATGGTAGCAGTTTTTGTTACAGGTTGTGGTACAACAGCGCAAACAACCCAGAAGGAAGTTAAGCTTTCCTCAGAACTTAGCACTTTGGAAAAAGGTATGCAGGACAAGGGCTTTATCCCTGATGACGACAAATCAGTTACAAAAACCGAGATGTCCCCTGTTAAGCAGGAGGGTACAGACGGAAAAACTAAAAAATACGGCGGTTATCTTATTATTGGCGCAGTAGAGGGCGTTCGTTATTCCTTTAAGTATAACGAAAGTGATGTTAACCTTGAAATGTATCGTTTTGATACAAAAAAGCTTGACGATACAGGCAAAAAGACCATCAGCGATGTTAAAAGCACTGGTGAAATGAGCATTGGTGAAGGTGATACAAAAATCAAGGCTTACCTTAGTGCTGACGAAAAGTATCTTCTTATCTATCAGGACTCAAGCACAGAGAAGAAAAACAAAAATAAGAAGAATGATGCTATCAAATATTTTGAAAGCTACAAGGAAAAATAAAGGCAAAAAAGATACCCTGCACAGACAGTTAAAATGTTTGTGCAGGGATTTTTTAGTTTGTTAGTATTCTTATGTAAAAGTCCTCCCATAAGGAGGACTTTGGCTAAACAAGATTAGTATAAATTATTGCTGTGGTGGAACTTGATAATATTGATTATACTGATTGTTTTGATTGTATGAATTGTACTGGTTTTGGACAGGTGATGGTGGGACACTCTTTGCCAAACGGCAGTAGCCAAGAGCAATCTTTGATTCTAATACATATGGTATAGCAGAAAGAATTGTTGCAACACCGCTTAATATTATTGAAGGGACAAGACGGTGAACTAAGGAATTAACAATAAGTGCTACACCAAAATCTAAATCAATTCCTTCAATTATGCTTGGCATAATACATCCCGCAACTATCAGTGACAAACCGGCAATAACTGTAAATACAGAAATAATTGCAAGCATAACTCCATATGCCTTGCCGGAAATAATCATATTCGGTGAGGTCATACTCTTTCTTGCGGCACCAAAGAATTTCATTCCTGAGATGGATAATATTAATGTGAATGTACCGAAAAGAACGAAAACGGCAGAAGAAACGATGAATATAGCTGACATCACAACAGCATTATCATAATCAGTGCCTGTCATAGTGGTTGAACCGGCTGCAAGAATAAAGCCCAGAACACCAAAGATGATGGCAGACAAAAGAATAAAGGCTGCTGACACAATGCTGATTATGTATATTACGAAGAAAAACATAAGTCCGCCTGAGGGTGTTTTGTTGGGATCAGGATGTTTAGACCTGAAGTAAATGAATAACCATACAGATGGAACAACTAAAGAAAAAATAAGCTGTAGTACAGTCATTGTAATTCCGTAGGCAGAGGCAAAGCCCTTCAAAAATTGAATGACCTCAACGTCCTCTCCTACTAAATTACCTGTTGATTTGAGGATAGAGTAAATATCCTTAATAAAATCTGTGGAACTGTTTACAGCAATAATGGATGCGACAAAAGATGTAATTATAGGTATAAGCAAAACTATACCTAAAATTAGAACAGTCTTTTGGCTAAAATAATTTTTTATGTGTTGTACATTAACTTGATTTTTCATATAAAACTCCTTTTATTAATTTGTTTAAATAAAAACATAAAATATTTTACAGTATATCTAATCAAAAAGCAATATGTTTTAAAACTCACATATATCTATATATAGTAGAAAAGGTGTAAAAATACCCTACCAGATGTGATAAAAATAAAAAGAAAAATTTTTTTAAAAAAAATTAAAAAAAGTTTAAAAAAGGTATTGACATTTGTGTTAAAGGGTCGTATAATAAAACACGTTCCGCTTGAGAAAGCGAGAGAAAATCAGGAGCAATCCTGAATGAGAAAATTGCAGAATTAAGAGGAACACGGACCTTGAAAATTAAACAACGAACGAAAGAAACCCGAAGATGACTTTGAGTTAATGACTCAAGTTATGAAAGTGAGAAAACACTAAAAAACGAACACGCAAGTATTCGAAATGAGCTTGACGATTTAAGAATGATGTTAAGTCTGAGAAATCGGATTTAATATACAAATTTTTAGAGAGTTTGATCCTGGCTCAGGATGAACGCTGGCGGCGTGCCTAACACATGCAAGTCGAACGGAACTGCATTTTCAGATTTCTTCGGAATGACGAGTTTGTAGTTTAGTGGCGGACGGGTGAGTAACGCGTGAGTAACCTGCCCTTAAGAGGGGGATAACGTTCTGAAAAGATCGCTAATAC
Organism: Ruminococcus sp.; assembly: GCA_051880995.1. Lineage (GTDB taxonomy): Bacteria > Bacillota > Clostridia > Oscillospirales > Acutalibacteraceae > Ruminococcoides. The sequence goes on along the minus strand of JBJEPA010000128.1, from coordinate 717 downwards.
CGCATAATATGTATTTACCGCATGATAGATACATCAAAACTCAGGTGCTTAAGGATGGACTCGCGTCCGATTAGTTAGTTGGTGAGGTAACGGCTCACCAAGACGACGATCGGTAGCCGGACTGAGAGGTTGAACGGCCACATTGGGACTGAGACACGGCCCAGACTCCTACGGGAGGCAGCAGTGGGGGATATTGCGCAATGGGGGCAACCCTGACGCAGCAACGCCGCGTGAAGGAAGACGGTTTTCGGATTGTAAACTTCTTTTATTAAGGACGAATTCTGACGGTACTTAATGAATAAGCTCCGGCTAACTACGTGCCAGCAGCCGCGGTAATACGTAGGGAGCAAGCGTTATCCGGATTTACTGGGTGTAAAGGGTGCGTAGGCGGCTTTGCAAGTCAGATGTGAAAATTATGGGCTCAACCCATAACCTGCATTTGAAACTGTAGAGCTTGAGTGAAGTAGAGGCAGGCGGAATTCCCTGTGTAGCGGTGAAATGCGTAGAGATAGGGAGGAACACCAGTGGCGAAGGCGGCCTGCTGGGCTTTAACTGACGCTGAGGCACGAAAGCGTGGGTAGCAAACAGGATTAGATACCCTGGTAGTCCACGCTGTAAACGATGATTACTAGGTGTGGGGGGTCTGACCCCTTCCGTGCCGGAGTTAACACAATAAGTAATCCACCTGGGGAGTACGACCGCAAGGTTGAAACTCAA
>JBJEPA010000127.1:0-7873 GCA_051880995.1 Ruminococcus sp. | reverse complement strand
TAACAGTTGCCGGTCGTGTTGTCGGCTGTGTAGGAACAGGCTTTGTTGTACTTGGCTCGGTTGTGCTTGGCTCTGTTGTAGTCGGCTCTGTTGTAGTTGGCTCTGTTGTAGTTGGCTCAGTTGAAGAGGTTGTAGGCATTTCGCTAACATTTAAAAAAGTGAAACAATTATCGTTTGCATATTTTTCAGCAGCTGAATCCGGGTAGCCGTATATTATGAAATTATCTATTTTTATATATTCTTCAGAATCATAATCATAACAATATCCTAATGCATGATCGTCAATGGTTGTTACACTGTCCGGGATTGTTATTTTTGTAAGGCTTGCGCAACCGAAAAAAGTATAACAGCTAATACTTCTTGTACCATCCTTAATGATTACTTCAGAAGGGCAATCACCTTTGTACTCATATGCTATCTTACCTGCATAAATTAAACCATCAGGCTGATTGTTGTACCATTCTGTACCATAAAATGCATCACCGCCAATGGTTGTTACACTGTCCGGGATTGTTATGGTTGTAAGGCTTGTGCAATCGGAAAATGCATATTCGCCAATGGTTGTTACACTGTCTGGGATTGTTATACTTGTAAGGCTTGTGCAATTCATAAATGCATAGTCGCCAATGGTTGTTACACTGTCAGGGATTGTTATGCTTGTAAGGCTTGTGCAATCCTCAAATGCCCAACCGCCGATGGTTGTTACACTGTCCGGGATTGTTATGCTAGTAAGGCTTTCGCAATAGGAAAATGCACAACTACAAATACTTTTTGTGCCATCCTTGATGATTACTTCAGTTGGGCACTCACCTTTGTACTCATATGCTACCTTACCTGCATAAACTAAACCACCAGGCTGATTGTTGTACCATGCTGTACCATAAAATGCATATCTGCCAATTGTTGTTACACTGTCCGGGATTGTTATGCTTGTAAGGCTTGTGCAATTATAAAATGCATCATCGCCAATGGTTGTTACACTGTCCGGGATTGTTATACTTGTAAGGCTACTGCAACCCTTAAATGCACTATCGCCAATGGTTGTTACACTGTTCGGGATTGTTATGTTTGTAAGGCTTGTGCAACCGGAAAATGAACTAACGGCAATATCTTTTGTACCATCCTTAATGATTACTTCGGAAGGGCACTTGCCTTTGTACATATACGCTACCTTACCTGCATAAACTAAACCGTCAGGCTGACTGTTGTACCATGCTGTACCATAAAATGCTTGATAACCAACGTTTGTTACACTGTCCGGGATTGTTATGCTTATAAGGCTTGTGCAACCGAAAAATGCCCAACTACCAATGCTTGTTACACTGTCGGGGATTGTTATGCTTGTAAGGTTTGTGCAAACATAAAATGACTCATAGCCAATGTTTGTTACACTATCGGGGATTGTTATGCTTGCAAGGCTTTCGCAACCGGAAAATGCAATACTGCCAATGCTTGTTACAGTATAACCATCAATCTGTGATGGGATTGTAATACTTGTGTCACTACCGGTGTAACGACTAATTTCAGCTGTGCCGTCACCAAGCAGTTTATATCTATAATCACCGCTTATAGCACCTGTTGTTACTTTCTGAGTTTCCACCGCACCTATAGAAATGGGTGCAACTGTAACAATGCCGATGATTATGCACACAGCAATTGCCAATGATAATAATCTTTTCATAATCAATCTACCTCCTCTTGCATATAGAAAAATGATAACATAATATTACAATTTAGTCAACAATAATAATAAATATCACGTCAATCTAATTTTTTTATATATATTTATGCATTATAACTGCATTAAAGGCTGTTAAAGCCTGTTATATCCTTGATGACCTCACCTGCGATTATCAGACCTGCCACACTTGGCACAAATGCTGTTGAGCCGGGAACAACCTTTTTGCTGGTTTCCTCATCACTTGGTAAGGGAGTAAGAGGAGGTTCTTCCGAATAGACCACCTTTAGCTTTTTAATGCCCCTCTTTTTCAGGGCATTTCTCATAACCCTTGCAAGGGGATCAACCTTTGTTTTAAAGATGTCGGTGACCTTAAATGCTGTTGGGTCAAGCTTGTTACCGGCTCCCATTGAGGCTATTAAAGGAACATTAAACTCCTTGCACTTTACTGCAAGTTCGATTTTCCCTGTTACTGTGTCGATTGCGTCAACAACATAGTCATACCGTCTAAAGTCGAAATTATCCGAATTTTCCGGGAGAAAAAAGCAGTTGTACTTGTTGACCACAGTTGAGGGGGAAATATCCCTGATGCGTTCCTCCATAACATCCACCTTTGGCCTACCCACAGTGGAATGGAGTGCGATAATTTGCCTATTGATGTTTGTAAGTGAAACATTGTCGTTATCCACAATATCTATTGTGCCTACACCGCTACGAGCCAGCGCCTCTACAACATAACCGCCAACACCACCTACGCCAAAGACGGCAACACGGCTGTTTTTCAGCTTATCTACTCCGTCATCGCCTATTAATAATTCTGTTCGAGAAAATTGATTTATCATTATATCACCTGTTTTATTGTATTGTTGGTTTTCACACCTTTTTTATTTAGAGGATAGTGTGGGTTTATTGTTCTGACCTAAACTTTTACATCTAAAGGCAAAGTCGTATAAAGAGGACACTTTTTTCCCTCCTTCCACCGCAAGCGGTCCCCCTCCCCCGTCTGGTGGAGGCTTTATTTAATCCGTAATTTCACATAACCTGATAGTGTCGATTTAGGCACTACTGCTTTCCTTTCAGATTCTTCGGTCGCTACGCTCCCTCAGAATGACAGGGTGGGGTGGAATGACAAGGTGGAGTTTTCGCTCCTATCCGAGTATTTTCTTAATTGCAAGTGCCTGCGACAAACCCTCCACCGCAAGCGGTCCCCCTCCCTCATCTGAGGGAGGCTGGCTGTGAGGCAAGCGGTCTGCCTCTTTACACAGGGGAGGCTGGCTGTGAGGCAAGCGGTCTGCCTCTTTACACAGGGGAGGCTGGGTGTAGGGCAAAGAGGAATTTTCACTTCAATAACAATAATGGCCGGCAAATACCGACCATTACTTTTATACATTTTGACTTAACAAATCCTCTATTGTTACGCTTTCAAGGTAGTTGTCGATTACATTGTCAAGTTTTTTCCACATTGGGAGAGTTATGCAGTCCTGTGCCTCGCTACAGTTCATATCGTGACAGTTGACGCAGGCAACGGGAGCAAGAGAACCCTCGCTTGCCTTAAGCACCATACCCACAGTATATTCACTTGCAGGACGGTTAAGACGGTAACCTCCGTTTTTGCCACGTAGGGAGTCAAGAAGTCCCTCTTTGTTAAGACTTGATACAATGCTTTCAAGATACTTCATTGATATTGCAGAACGGTTTGATATTTCTTTTAAAGAAATATATTCTCCATTGCTGTTCATTGCCAAATCTATCACTACACGCAGGGCATATCTTCCCTTTGTTGAAACAATCACAAAATCACATTCCTTAGTTTATGAAATCTTTGTTGGTGCTTTTGAAAGCCAATCCTTTGCACCGTCGGACTTATCATCCAGCTTGAACGCTCCGCCGTCAGAAGAAAGTACAAATGTATTCTCTACATAGTCGCCTGTTGTGCTGTCGGTTGTGGCGGCGATATATACATAGATGTATTTTTCGCAGGAAACAGTCTGGGTGTAGCCCGGGATAAACTCAGTGTAGGCTGAACAGGTTGCCTGATTTTCGTCATAAATCGCCTTGATTTCTGCATTCGTGTAGGAAGAGGAGAAGTATGACTTAAAGGTGTCGTAGTCACCCTGAGCGCAGGCTGAATACAGGTTGGAATAGAATCCCTGTGCTGTTTCAACAGCGGTTGAGTCGTTTACAGTTGCTGACTCAAGGTATTCGTCAACTGACTTTTCGGTAGTAGGTACAGTTGTGGTTTCTGTTGTCTGTACCTGTGTTGTTGTAACAGGAACAGTAGTTGTAGCCACAGGGTCAGATTCTTCACTTCCGCCACAGGAAACAGCCATAATGATAATCAGACAAATGATAATTACTGCACAACATCCACCGGCAAGGATTTTCCATGTACGGCTGTTGTCGCCCTCATCCTCCGATGAATATGTATCTCTTCTGTTTCTGCGTTGGGAAGTTCTTTCACCAGTACTTTGACTTCTGATTTCCCTCTCCTCTGATGTGGTTGAATATGCAGAGATGTCCTCATAGTCAACCTCTTCCTTTGGCTTGGAAGAAACTCTTTTGTTAAAGGCGCTGTTGATTTCCCTTTCAAAATCGTCAAGGTGCTCCGGCACCTCTGAGCCGTCAATTCCCTTTAGGAAATCTGTTTCTTCACCACACAAAGGACAAACTGTATTTTTGATGTCGATGTCCTTACCACATTTTTTACAAAACATAATTTACTCCTTATTCATCAAGCCTGTGCCACCAGATAGAACTGCTTTCAACAGGGTTACCATATTCGTCATATGTGGTTTCCCCACTGCCCTCCGGCGCATTTATTGCTACCCAGATTGTACCGTTTTCCTCTACGTAATAGTCCACAATCTTCTGTGAATTTGTGTTCCATTCAAGGTAATGGCTCTGACCTGTTGCGCTGTGCTGGTCATAGAACAAATCGGTATAGGCTGTAAAGCTGTGGTTTTGTCCCACCAACTTTTTAGCCTCGTCCTCTGCCTTAGTCTGCTTATCGGTAACAGGGGCAATCTCCATAGCGAACTCAATATTTTTATTTTCCTCTGTACCATGGTTTTCAATACCAAAGTAGTATTTCTTTTCTTTTTTAAGATTTACAACAATAACGCTTTGGTGGTTTTTGCTGTTCTCCACCTCTTCGCTTTGAACATCTCCCATAACGCCAAAATCGTTGATGCCAAGGTATCCCTCAATGGAAGCCTCCACAGTAATTTTGTAGGTGGAGTTTTCGTAAGGCATAAAGCTGAATATATACCCTGCACCATAGCCTGCGTTTGAGGTTGTATAGGTCTGTCTGTCATTGACCCTCACAGGGGTTACCGTGAGGGGTGTTGCATCTGCCAATGTAGGTGTAAAGCTGATGTCGTTGTCTATTGCGTACTTCATTGCCTTTGAGCCGGGAACACCTTCAATATAGGCGGTTCCGCTGTCCTTTAGGATACTTTCCCCGATAGTTTCCACACTTTCCGGAAGAAACACATCGGCAAATCCCTCGCAGGATGCAAAGGCATAGGAGCCAATGTCCTTAACACCGTCCTGCATACTTACAACATGGAGATACTTACTGCCAAAGAAAGCCCTCTCTCCAATGGACTTGATGGTATTTGGCAATGTAATAGATTTTATGTTGCTCTCGGCAAAAGCCTTGTCGCCAATAGCGGTGACAATATTGCCGTTAATTACATCGGGAACTTCAACAGTAGTATCCTTGCCGGTATAGCCTGTAATTGTTATTCCGGTGCTGTCCTCGGTGTACTTAAAGTCGGTGGTGGAGAAAACATTGATTATTCCCGTATAGTTTAGGAAGAACACTCCCCCAGCCAAAACAGCCAGAATTATAATAATGGTGACAATGGCCCTTAGAACCCTGTGTTTAGGTCTTTTATCATAATCGTCATCGTCAAACATATCGTCGGAATAATAATTCTCCAGATATTCATCGTCGTTGTCGTAGGAAATTTTAGGACCGTTGTATCCGGAGTGACCGTATGTAGTCCCATGTGAAGAATGTTTGCTGTTATAATTTTCAATTTTCTGTTTGGTGTTTTCTATTGCGTATGCCTTTTCTTTTTCAGAGATAACATAACCACAGCCCTTACAACTGTTAAATGAGTTACCGTTTTCTCTGGAGCATTTGGGGCAAATCCACACTTCTCCTCACCTCACTCTATTATCTGTAATACTGTTCCTTATATTTATTCCACATTTCATCAATTTCATCAATGGAATTATTTTCTCTTGCTTTAAATATTGGGTCAATATACTCACTGTACATAGCCTTAGTTCTTTCAAAGAAATATCTCTTCAAGTCCTTAAAATCATCAAAGCCAAAGCCTGCAATCATCACGGTGAACACGTCGTGGGCAAGCTCATTGATAAGTCTTTTGAGAAGATGCTCCCATTGTGAAATGCTCTTTGCCCTGTTGAGGGTGTATAGAAGTGCGTACTCAAACTCCATTGGTGTGGAGAAACAGCTGTATGCACCGTCTGTTGCAGTTACCACAACAGATGGTCTGTCTGTCTTTACTGTTTTTATATTGATTTTAAAGTCAGTTTCGCCGTTGATAAGGTTGATAACCCTTGGCTTTTCCTGGGGATTAATAGGGTTTACCTCCTCCACAAGGTCGTCCTGTGTAATCTGGCAAAGACCTGATTTATCAAGGAGATAACCCCTGCTGTTACCTGCCCAAAGGTACTCAAACATAAATGCGTCATCCTTTGAAAAGTCACAGGCAACTATACTTGCAGTTGTTGGGAGCAACACCCTGTCACAGTCGTTGCTGAAATTTTTCTTTACCTTTTCAATATATTTTTTAAGGTCAGAGCCAAGCTTTATGCTGTCCATCTCACTGAAAGTAAAATTACCGTTCTGGAACATTTTAAGTGTGCTTTCAGCTGCAAGACGGGATGCAATATATCCACCGTTTCTGCTACCAAGCTTTGAGTAGCTGGTGGTGTCCATCTCGCCATATCCGTCATACACACCGATAAAGCCACCTGTTTCGTTAAAGCAATAGCTGTAGCTATCCTCGTCCTTTACATCTGTTTTTCCATTTATAGCAAGGGCAAGATTTAATCTTCTTATACCTGTTTTTACATCATTATAGTTGTCCATAATTAACCTCTTTACAGTACATTTAAAAAATAAATTTCTCTTTAAGGAATCACTGAATAAATCACAATTACAATTTATTTACATATCTTGTTTGCATATTTTCCAACCGTTTGCCCAAAAAATCTGACTGCATAATAAGAGCAAATGATTTAATCAGCGTTTCTTTAATTATACAAAAACACTAATATTTCATCAATGATTATTACCATATTGTAACTAAGTAAAAGTTTTAGATGTTTTCCAGCTCACAAACAATTACCGTTATATTGTCGTTCCCCCCGGCACAAAGAGCCTGAGAAACAAGAATATCCGTTGCGTCTGTCACAGTTTCAGCAACATGGCACAGGGCTCCTACCTCGTCAACATTAAGCTTTTCCGTAAGTCCGTCGGAACAAATTATGTAGCGGTCGCCGGGAGAATATTCCTGAAAAGAAATTGCAGGGTCAAGGGGATTTTTTTCCTCTTTCATACCAATATACTGGGTGATAACATTGTTGAAGGCAAGCTCCTTTGGAAGCACATGGTCAACAGAAAGCTGTGTTATTTTTCCGTTGTGAAGTTTGAAAACCTTGGAGTCTCCCACATTGCCTATGTGAATTCCACCATCTGAAAAAACAGCACCTGCAAAGGTTGTACCCATATTTTCAATATCGTTATCCACAGCGTACTGTCTTACCCTTTGGTTGATACTGCGGGCAAAATCTACAATTTTCTCCTCAACATTTTCGCCTGAAAAATCCACACCTTGTGTTGCAACAGATGCAATTGACGAGGCAACCTCACCCTTTTCTTCACCGCCTATACCGTCAAAAACAGCCAGTATTTTGTTGTCGGTGCTGAGTATCTCCCCAAATTGTGAGTAAGTTTCCTCGTCCTCAACCGGTCGGGTGTTACCGTCACAAAACAGGTTATCCTCGTTGTGTGTGCGTGTGTTACCCACTACGCTTAGGGCATGATATTTAATTTTGTAATGATTATCTCCCATAAAATCACCACAATTCCTTATATTTCCCTCTATATTTCCCTCAAATAATTAAATAATTATATCACATAATACAATAAAATTC
>JBJEPA010000126.1:0-1741 GCA_051880995.1 Ruminococcus sp. | reverse complement strand
TATAGGGATTACTGCAACAGAATATCTTTTGTACAGCCTGATACCTGATAACTCGGTGATTAATCATCTGAAATACATTAATATTATCAGCTTTACAGATACACAAAATTTACTGTCGCAATATCTAAACCTAAATATATTCAGCCTTCCCATTAACAGATTGACTGTTACAGCGGTAACAATACTTGTGATCGGAGTAATAACCACAGCGGTAGTCACCATTAATCTTTCAAGGAATAGGGTTACTAAGGAGAGGTCTAAAACAAAGCACTTCAAGATAAAAGGCAGTACAAGCCTTTTTAGAGGAGAGATTTTCAAATACCTTGTGCATAACAAAATGGCTTTTTTGTTTCTTATTCTCATAGCTGTTTCTGTACTCTATTCCTTTGGCGAGGAAAGCTATCCCTACTCATCCGGTGCTGATGTGATTTACAAAAACCATATGGAGTATTTGAATGGAGAAATAACTCCTGAAAAGGAAAAGTATATTGCAAGTAAAGAAGAGTATATAGAAAAGCTTGAAGAAAAGCTAAACAAGGATATATCCTCCTCAATGTACGATGTGATTTCCGAAACGCTGGAAAATGAAAAAACAGCACTTGATAAGGTTGAGAAACAGTATGAAAGAATAAAAACCATAGAAAAGGGTGAATTCGTTGACGAGAAGATTTACACGAATTTTGTGAATGACAGTAGCAGAGAATGGACGCAGTTTGCCCTTTTATCACTTTTAATAATTGCAATTCCACCTATATACACATCGGAATACAAAAACAAGGTGATTTTCCTACTTCGTTCAAGCAGAAAAGGAAAGCTGAATCTGTATCTATCAAAATCTGCTTTAGGGTTTATTGCACTATTAATTATGTTCACAGCGGTGTATTTGCCGTATCTAATAAGGTTTACAAATGCCTTTGGCACAGATGGATTTTCAACTCCGCTTTCTTGTATAGATGGCTTTGAAAATGCAGAAATATCAGTAATTTGGGCGTTTATCACCCAAATAATTTGCTATTTTATTTTGGCAGCTTTTGCGTTACATACAGTAACCTTTATATCCCTGTTTTCGGAAAATAACCTACTTGCAATGATAATTTCATCTGTATTACTTCTTATACCACTATTGATAAACCTAAATAATAGTTTAAGATTTGGAGTGATGTTTATGGGGAATTGGATGACGATTTTTGTGTTGACAATAATAATCTGCACCTTATTATCCACCACACTATTTGTATTTGCAGGGTGCAGATTTACAAATTTCAGAAAGGATAGAAAATGAAACTTGAAATCAAAAATATAAGCAAAACCTATAAAAAGGGAACAGTAAAAGCACTTGATGATTTTTCCGTAACACTTACACCGGGAGTTTATGGACTACTTGGTCCCAACGGTGCCGGTAAGTCAACACTTATGAATATAATCACAGACAACCTAAATGCGGATGGTGGCGAGGTGCTGTGTGACGGTGAAAATATCAAAAAATTGGGCAAGAACTACCGTTCTTCCCTTGGCTATATGCCACAGCAACAGGGGCTTTATGACGACTTTACCCTCAACAGATTTTTGTGGTATATGTCAGCACTAAAAGGACTGAAAAAGAAAGAGGCAAAGGAGAAAATTACATCACTACTTGAAACAGTAAATCTAACAGAATCAGCACACAAAAAGTTAGGTGGATTCTCCGGCGGAATGAAACAAAGAGCCTTAATTGCACAAGCACTATTAAACGACCCCAAAA
>JBJEPA010000125.1:0-1748 GCA_051880995.1 Ruminococcus sp. | reverse complement strand
TATCACTCTCTTTTTCAGTTATATTTTTGCGGTTTTTTCTGTATTTTATTGAAAAGAGTAAATTACACTTGCCTATCAGAGGAAGTTCATTTATTTTCCCTTTTAAAGAATATATTATTCCGAACACGCAAAGAATTAAAATTGATAATAGAGATAAAATCTCAAACGACCTAAAAAGCAAAGGATTGAATGAAAAAATGTATCTTGCAAAAAATAAAAATACTTCGTATAACAACAAACTAAATCCTTGATTAGCATTATGTATGACATATCCATTTTTCTTTTCAATGATTGCCGGTATTAATACTAATGGTCCAAAATAGCAAAAGATACTCAAGGCACGACCGTTTTCAATATCTTCATCTGTAATATTGTCTGTAGGAAGTTCTATTTTTGTATTTTCTTTTTCTTTTACTAATTTTAGAATTTCACTTCCACAGTTAGGGCAAAACTTATCATTTTCACCTACTTTGATTCCACATTTTATACATATCATTTTCTTATTTTAAACATCTCCCTCTATCATATCTATTATTTTGACATAAACCCTCATTCGCATATTGCTATTTGCTATATGAAAATGAGGGTTTTACTTTTTCCAATTATTTGAGTTATCTTACTTATTATCTTGCTTATTATCTTACTTAACTACAACTTTACAGCTCTTAACTACATATGAACCGTCAATAGCAGTTGCAGAAACAACACAGCTTCCCTTTGATTTAGCTGTTAATTTACCACTTGTAGATACTGTTGCAACTTTTGAGTTTGAGGTTGTATATGTAACTTTTTTTACTGACGCATTTGAGTTGTATGTCGGCTTTAAAACATACGACTTGCCTTTATTTAAAGTAAGACTTGTTTTGTTAAGTGAAATACTTGTCACAGCATATGCCATTTTTTTATTCTTAATAAAGTTGTATTTATCTGCATATTTGTAGGCTTGGCTGTTTTTTACACAATAAATTTTGAAATTTGGTTTTGCAGTTGTTGAAGTGCTATATCCTTCATTTACCTTTGCATTACCGGAAATGTTTTTACCGATTGATGTTGTTGAAGTAGGAATGTAAAGACTGGCTATTTTGGAACAACCAACAAATGCTTCAACTCCAATAGTTTTACATTTTCTACCTACGGTTTTGCAAGGCATTTTTTTACAGTTATAAAATGCTTTTGTTCCTATACTTGTAACATTTAGTGGCTTTAATGTTGACTCGTACTGATAGCAATTAAAGAAAGCATAATCGCCTATCTTTGTGAGTCCTGTTCCTAAGTTAGCTTTTTTTAGTCTTATACAATTACCAAAAGCCTTACTACCAACGCTTTGTACTGTATTGTTAATAGTAACTTCGGTAAGCATACTGTCGTTTTCAAACGCCCTGTCGCCTATTATTTGTAATTTATTCATTTTGGTATTTTTCAAATTAGAACAATTTGCAAAAGAAAGAGCTTTGGCAGTTTTAAGTTCCGGTGCAGTAACATTTGTAAGGTTTGTACAACCATAAAATGCCCTTTCCCCGACTGTAGATACTAAAGGCATATATACAGAAGTTATTTTAGTACACTCCCTTAGTGCGTCATCACCTATAGATTTTGCATTTGTTAAGTTTACAGTCTTTATTATTTCGTTATTATATAATGCCTTGTTTTCAAGAGTTCCGATTGTCAAATTAGTGACAGCAGAATCTTCTCCTAAAAAACTACTCTTACCTGTTGCTTTAGGAAGATACACGCTAACAAGGTTTTCT
>JBJEPA010000124.1:0-1749 GCA_051880995.1 Ruminococcus sp. | reverse complement strand
GTTTGGTTCTTGAAAAAATGATAAAATAGATGAATAAACCTATAATGTCGTAAATATCAAACCCATAAAACAGGTTGATTATTTGAATAATGCCTAAGACAGCACTTACCTTACAACAGCAGTTTAATAAAAATAAGCCTTTTTTTCTCATAGTAATTGCTCCGTTTCCTGTTCTATTAGCGTATCAATTTCACCAATAAAAATTGATAAACACCCATTGTTTTCAGTCCAACTCAAAGGTACATCTATACCCTGCTGATTAAATAATAAATCAGAGATTTCTTCCTTTAAAACAGCTTGATGTACCAATCCACGAAAATTACCGAAAGACTCTCTTGTAATACTAAGATTATCCACCTTGAATTTGTGATAGTATTCATTCTCAAATTCATTATCACAAATAAAAGGAGCAGATACAAAGAAATAATGGGTATTTTTATAGTCGGTTTTTTCTTTGGAATAATCGGTAATAATCACAGAAGAATATTTTTTCAAATCTATGCGATTAAACCTTTTTTGAGTTAGCTTTTTTATTTTGATTTTTTTCATACCTTCTCACACTCCACTATTTTTCATTGTTGCACCACAATGGGGACAGAAATTTTCAAATCCCCAATGACCGTCAATCTTTTGATAAACAACTTTTCTGCCACATAAGGAACATACAGCTTCAGGGGGTAAAGCGTGTGAAGAAACAGTTTTTGGTTTTACCCATTTACCTTCAACAGCATTGGTTTCCTCTGTTTCTTCATTAGAATTGTTATTGTTTCTGATTTCTAACTCCCTTTCCTGTATTTCTTTGAGCTGAGCGTCATACAGCCTTATACGGTGCTGAGATATTCTATTATCTCTGCCCTGTTCCTTGCGTGTACGCTCATTAATCTCCTGTTCCTTAGCAATTTTGCGATATAACTCACAACTTGCAAGGGTGAGCAGTTGAAATTCTGTAATATTTTTTAAATCTTTCATTTTTTAAAACCTCTCTTTATTTTTTTATTTTAGATACCAAATAGAATCTACCAACTTCATAAATTCTGTAGGGGTTCAATTCTTCTCTGGTATAATCTTCCTGAAAAACTACCCTTTCGATAACAGAAATATTTTTCAAAGCCTCTATTGCTGTTTGAAGGTCATCTTTGCCATCAAACATTTTTTTGAGTAATGACAGCTTATCTTCAATTTCCGAAAACTTACACGGAATATAAGAGATAATTGATGATTTCATATCGCAAACACTTATCTTTTCTTCATCTGCTTGATAATAGAAAGTCATATACTTATTATCAATACACAGAATCTTGAAGAGATAATTTGAAATGATTTCCATATCACTTCTGTGCATTAAGACTCTTTCCCTGTTTTCCTTGCCTCTTTCTCTCAAAATATCTTCAAGAAATGAGTCATTATACTTGAGCCATCTTTCATACTCTTGTACAGTCATTCCTAAGAACTCTCGCAAAGAATTATTGGTGTTATGAGTATGCCAATACTCAATATATTTGTCCCAATCGGACAATTCTGCTTTAGAATTCAAACAATCTTCAAGAAATGTGTTTTTCTTTAAATCTTCTTTCATTTTTAAACCTCTCTTTTCATTTTTTAATTTTTTTGACCGTGACAAATAAGTTTTCAAAAAAGTCAAAAATTCAAAAAATACATATATAATAGAAAAGAGCCTATACAAACAAATAAGTAAAAATAAAAAATAAAATCTTTCTTATCGTTTATATAGACTCAATAATCTACTAT
>JBJEPA010000123.1:0-1757 GCA_051880995.1 Ruminococcus sp. | reverse complement strand
TCTATGACAGAATTAAAACTCTACAAGTAAACGATTTGTTCTACTAAAGAAATTTAACACAATTTATAGTTAAATATTTACAAAAAGTAATAAATAGACTCCTTAGTCTGTAGTGAGTTGTAACAAAGATTTATCAAAGTTATTGCAAAATAGTTACGATTTGATATAATTAAAACCAGGATTTGTTACAAAACAGTTACAAATTAAGGAGTTTTTTATTTGAAAACAAAGTTTATCAGCCTAAATGGTTACGGAGAAATTGAAAATCTTAAAACCAGCAAAAAGGCAATCAAGAAGTTCAAAAAGAGAAGTAAGAAAGCTCTCACATTAAGCAGTATTCTTCTTACTGTTATGTACTTCATACTTATTGTTCCCGCAAAAGCAATTAAAAATGCACTGGGTGCAATTAAAAACTTCTCTCTAAAGGAATTTATAAATAGTCTTACACCAAAAAAGGTAATACAAAATTTTGTTGCCCCTGTTACAGCGGTGGCACTCCTTGTACTCACCATTGGTTACTGGACAAATTATATTGACTTTGGTTTGGCTGTACAGTGTGACGGCGAAACATTTGCTTCTGTTTCCGACACTGGTGTAATTCAGCAGGCAAAGGAAATTACCAACGACAAGCTTAGCGATGATGTTGATGCAAACTTCACCCCTGTTTATCAAGTTAAGATGATGGGTACAGAGGAATCCTCTGCAACAGCTAACCAGGTTTCAAACGCAATGGTTTCTACCGACTCTTCACTTTCCAACAACTGTGCAGGACTTTACATCAACGATAAGCTAATCGGTGCCTGTGATTCATATGATGAACTAAATTCTGCTCTTGATGAATTATTAAAGGACGACAAGGAATATTACGACGATGAGTCCGATATCGGATTTTACAATAATGTTGAAGTAAAAGAGGGAATCTTTAACAACAGCGACATAAAGACTGTTGACGAAATAATTAAGACAGCACAGGATAAGAATCTTCTTCAGGTGCTTGTTAAAACAGACATTGTTTTAAAAGAGAAAATACCTTATGACACCAAGGTAAAGTATGACAAAACAAAGGATTCTTCCTATAACAAGGTAACCAGAAAAGGTGTTAACGGTAAACAGAAAACTACTTACAGAATTTCTCTCCTTGACGGAGTTCAGACCGATGCTGTAATTACAGATGTTAAGACAATCAAAAAGCCTGTCAACAAGGTTGTTACAAAGGGCAAGGGTGCTTCATCTTCAACTGTTACAACAGGAGAGGTAAGCAGTTCCGGATTCATCTGGCCTGTACCATCTGTACACACAATCTCTTCATCCTACGGATACCGTGAGGGTGGCGAGTTCCACACAGGCATAGACATTGCCGACGGCGACTGCTACGGTGCAACTATTGTTGCCTCAAAGGGTGGTACAGTTGAATGGGCAGGGTATGACGACAGCGGTTATGGTAACTATGTAATCATCGACCACGGTGACGGCTACAAAACCCTTTACGGTCACTGCTCTTCTGTATATGTAAGCCAGGGGCAAAAGGTGTCCCAAGGACAGTCCATCTGTGCCATTGGCTCAACAGGTCAGTCCACCGGCAACCACCTTCATTTTGAGGTGAGAACAGGTGACCAAAGAAGTGACAGACAAAACCCGCTTAACTATGTATCAAACTAATAAATAATAACACATAAAGCACAGAACTGCCTGACCGAAATGGTTGGGCAGTTTTTTGTCATATTCAACATTATTAAACTGCTTTGATTGTAGAAAGA
>JBJEPA010000122.1:0-1767 GCA_051880995.1 Ruminococcus sp. | reverse complement strand
AAAATTTCATTTTTGAGTTATAATTATATAAATCAGATATCTAAAAATATCCAAAACTATGATGGAGGAGCAGATATGATTAAAAACAGCGACTGGATTATTCTTAACTCTATAATCTATAAGATGTACAGCACCGACAACTTGTCAGAGATGCGGTCAAATCTGCTTGCTCAATTAAAGGAATTAATCGACTTTGACAGTGTAGCCTTTTTCCTTAGTTCTGCTGACAATCCTCATCAATTAACAAAGCCTGTTGGATATAACTACCCTGAAGACCAGCTTAACGAATACATTAGAAATCAGAAAAGATTTGATTATTCCGAAGGGATTGTCTTTACAGATAAAAATATGGTTTATCGAAGCAGTGACTTAGTTCCGGAGAAAATAAGAACCTCAACAGAATACTATAAAAAAATATACATAAAAAACAACTGGCACTATTCGCTCCACCTAAACATATCCTATAACGATATATTTTTAGGAACAATTTCATTTTTTAGAAAAAAAGGCAAAGAGGACTTTACATACGATGATATGTTTGTACTTGAAACAATCAAAGACCATCTTGCCTTATGTTTATATAGGGGACAAAACAACACAATTTCTCCACTTTCAATTAAAGAATGTGCAGAAAAGTATGGATTAAGTCGCAGAGAGATGTGCGTTTTAAAAAGATTGGTTACCGAAAAAACTGCTCAAGAAATATCCGAAGAACTGGTTATCACCACTAATACCCTTAGAAAACATATAAGCAACATATATAAAAAAATGGGGATTAGTAGCAGAATACAACTCTTTGATAAAATCACAAATCAACAATAACAAATTTTGACCATATATATGGTACTTATTAATTATTTACATTGACTTTTTTTACGGTATATAATTATATACGATTAATAACACTTCGGAGGGCTTGTTTATGAAACATTTTGTTATCACAATTGGACGAGAATACGGCAGTGGCGGTTGTGAAATCGCAAGGAGACTTTCAAAATTGCTTAATGTAGAATATTATGACAAGTATTTCGTAGATGGCGTGGCAATAAAAAAAGGAGTTACCTCCAGCGCTATCGCTTTGTTAGATGAAAATATAGAAAGAAAGACTATAACAGATTACGATACATACGGACTTGACGGTACTCCTCCTAAGGTTTCGGCAAAGGAAGTTTTTGAGATACAAAAAAGTTATATCAAAGAACTGGCAGAGAAAGAATCCTGTATTATAGTGGGCAGGTGCGGAGACTATGTTCTCAGAGACAGGGACGATGTATTTAACTTGTTTATCTACTCACCATACGAATATCGTATCAGACACATCATTGAGCGAGAAAACTGCACCGCACAGGAAGCATCTGAAAAAATCGCAAGAATTAACAGACGCAGACACAACTTCTATAAATATGTAACAGGAAGTGTCCGTGGTGACAGACAGTTAAGAAATATGCTGATAGACTCCAGTTTCTTAGGTATTGAAGAAACTGCAAATTTAATAGCTGATATTGTAAAGAAGAAATTTTCTGACTAATTTTATATCCTCTTCAAACAGACAAAAGAGTTTTCGAAATCGTATCTCTTTTGTCTGTTTTTTTGCACCCAACAAATCATCAAGTATAAGTCTAAAAATGAATAATTACGGCACAACCCTTCAAATAAAAAAACAATACCTAAAATCAGCAACATCCAATTACAACACAAAATATAAAAATGATTTATAATAAAAATACTTGTAATATATGAAAGAATATTGTATAATATGCTGTGTAC
>JBJEPA010000121.1:0-1773 GCA_051880995.1 Ruminococcus sp. | reverse complement strand
GGTCAGCGTATGACGAGCAAGGCAGAGAGTGGAAATTCCAAAAGGATGTCAGCATCACAGGACCCGACAGCGAGAAGTGCGAAATGGTAACACCAATCCTTAACTACAACGACATTGAAACCTTGCAGGAGCTTGTAAGAAGGTTGAGAAAAGCAGGAGCAAAGAGCGATTCAACAAGGGGTTGCGGAGTTCACATTCACATCGGAGCAAAGGGTCACACAGCACAAACCCTTAGAAACCTTGCAAACATTATGGCAAGCCACGAACAGCTTTTGATTGACGCTTTAAACCTCGATGAGGTCAGAGTAAGAAGATACTGCAGAACGGTTGATACAAGATTTTTAGAGCAGGTCAACAGAAGAAAGCCGAAAACAATGTCACAGCTTGCCGATGTATGGTATAAAAGCCACGATGAAAACTACGGCAGAAATCACCATTACAACGGTAGCCGATACCATATGCTGAACCTCCACGCAACCTTTACAAAGGGAACGGTTGAATTCAGACTTTTCCAGTTTGACAAGCCATCAAACGGCAAGCAGAACGGACTTCACGCAGGACAGCTTAAGAGTTACATTCAGCTTTGCTTGGCACTTAGCCAAATGGCAAAGGAAGTGAGAACAGCAAGTCCTAAACCACAGCAAAATGAAAACCCAAAATACGCAATGAGAACTTGGTTACTCCGACTTGGATTTATCGGTGACGAGTTCAAGACAGCAAGGGAAACACTCACAAAGCGACTGACTGGAGATACCGCTTTCCGCAACGGCAGAGCCGCTTGAAGAATATAGGTACAGACCCCACCGACCGCTTTGGCGGTCTTAAGGTGGTGAAAGGACTGATTAAAATGAAAAAACGATACTACATAGCCTACGGAAGTAACCTGAATGTAAGACAGATGAAAACACGCTGTCCGAAAGCCACAATCCTCGGAACTGCAAAGCTCAAGGGTTGGGAACTGCTTTTCAAAGGCAGTAAGACCGGCTCTTACCTAACCATTGAAGAAAACGAAAACGCCAGTGTTCCTGTCGTAATCTGGGAAGTCACTCCATCTGATGAAAAGGCACTTGACCGCTACGAGGGTTATCCTGCGTTTTACTACAAGAAAGACATCAAACTTCAGTACAAAGGAATACGCACAGGCAAACGAAGAACAATAAATGCCTTTGCCTACATTATGCACGAGGACAGGCCAATCGGTGTGCCAAGCATTTACTATATGAAAACCTGCCTTGAAGGTTACGATACCTTTTACTTTGACAAGCAAATACTACTTAATGCCTATAAAAATTCAATGGAGATGAGTGAAAATGAAAAATGAAATTCAGTTAAGAAAATGCCCAAAATGCGGAATGCTTTTCAGCGAGCGAGGTGCAGTATCAAGGGTTGATAATGTAACGATTGTGTGTTCCGATTGCGGAACACGAGAGGCCCTTGAAAGCATAGGTGTTGATGAAAAGGAACAGGAGAAAATTCTTGATACTATTCATAGTAGCTTGCAGACCTATTGATTTTTTACTGAACTCTGATAAAATATATTTAGAATTTATCAATATCAGGGTGGGAAATGTTATGGTCACATTTAGACTTATAGATGAAAATATAAGATATATAATTTATTGGTATTTCCCAGAGGGTAATGAAGAAAAAGGAAATGGCATAATTACAATTGATAAAGAAAATGATTGTATAGATATATCTAAATTAGCACCTGATGATTTTACAAGGATAATAACAATAGAAGAACAAAATGCAATGAGAGATTCGATAAAT
>JBJEPA010000120.1:0-8038 GCA_051880995.1 Ruminococcus sp. | reverse complement strand
AATATGCTCATAATCGTGTTGAAAGCGTAATATATAAAGATAGAGAATTATCAAATAAAATTCCGTCAAGGGAGAATTCTGTGGGTGGAAGAGTCCTTTGTGAATATATAAAAAGATAGATTTTTAAAAAAATATTGCATATTAACATCTTGTTCATAATTTATTCACAGAATTTATACTTTTTGAATAGTTTTTACAAAACAAAATTATTAAAAGTGAGAATAGCATATCAGTGGAAAAATTGATATAATTAATTAGAGTTAGACGGTTATAAACTCTTGTGATAATGACAGAGTAAATTTCGAGAATTATTCGGTATTGAAATGATGTTAGCATTAGTTTAGGAAGGAAGGTATTAATTTATGAGAAAATTACTTAGACCATTGTCAATGCTGTTGGTGCTTGCTATGCTTGCCACTACTGCAACATTCTCAGTTCTTTCTGCAACAAATGACTACAATTCGAGTGGGGCTGATATTGAAGTGGAAGCGACATCTGCATACACAAATTCCAGCGAAAGCTACAACACTTACAGCGGTACCGACCTTGGTGCTGTATATTCCAAGGATTCTACAACCTTTAAGGTTTGGGCTCCTTCTGCATCAAAGGTACAACTTAAGCTGTACAACACAGGTTCCGACAGCGAAACCGGAGCCGGTGTAATCGGTACATACGATATGTCCAAAGACAGTTCAAACGGTGTTTGGTCATTTACACAAAGCGGTGACCTTAACGGAATGTACTACACCTATCTTGTAACAGTTAACGGCACAACCAAGGAAACCCGTGATGTATATGCAAATGCAGCGGGTGTAAACGGCAAGCGTTCAATGGTTGTTGACCTTGATTCAACAGACCCTGATGGCTGGTCAAGCGACAATCATGTTCTCTTTGACAATGCACCGGAGGCTGCGGTCTGGGAGGTTTCTGTTCGTGACTTCTCAATAGACAGCACATCCGGAGTGGATGCCGACAAGCGTGGAAAGTATATGGCTTTCACACAGCACGGAACAACCCTTAACGGTGCAGGCGTTCTTAAGACGGGTATTGATTACCTTATTGAAAACAACATAAACTGTGTTCAGATTATGCCAATGTACGACTTTGGTTCTGTTGATGAAACCAAGGGCGGACAGAACTGGGGCTATGACCCAATGAACTACAATGTTCCCGAGGGTTCCTTCTCCTCAGATCCATACAACGGCGAAGTGAGAATCAAAGAGCTTAAGTCTATGATTAAGGCACTTCACGACGCAGGAATTTCCGTAATTATGGATGTTGTTTATAACCATACATACAACACAAGCGACTCTGCATTTGAAAATACTGTTCCAGGATACTACTACAGAATGAACGGAAGCACATTCCTCAATGGCTCCGGTTGTGGTAATGTTACAGCATCAGACAAAACAATGTACAGAAAGTATATGATTGATTCTGTAAAGTATTGGGCAACCGAGTACCATATTGACGGTTTCCGTTTTGACCTTATGGGCTGTCACGATATTACTACAATGAACAACATTCGTACAGAGCTTGACAAGATTGACAAGCGAATCATTATGTACGGTGAGCCTTGGATGGCTGACTGGGGCGGTGGAAACGGTATCGCCAATTCCTCTGCTGCCATAATGGATAACGCAAGCAAGCTGAATTCAAGAATCGGTTGCTTTAACGATAAGATGAGAAATGCCCTGAAGGGTGGCACAAGTGATAAATCCTCAGGCTTTATTCAGGGCTCAACTTCAAATACTTATGATGTTAAAGCCGGTTGTATGGCTCATACATCATCAATCCTTGGTAAGTGGTCACAGGCTCCAAGTCAGACAGTAACATATAACTCCTGTCACGATAACCTTACCCTTTGGGATAAGATTTTGTATTCACAGGGAAGTACTGATTACGACGGTTCCAACGGAACATACCTTGCTATGAATAAGCTGTCTGCGGCTCTTGTTCTCACTTCACAGGGTGTTGCCTTTACACAGGCAGGTGAAGAATTTGCAAGAACAAAACACGGTGACGAAAATTCCTACAACACAGGCGACTCTGTAAACAAGATTGACTGGACACGAATTTCCCAGTATTCAAATCTTAGAGAATACTACAAAGGTCTTAGATTAATCAGACAGGTTTATAGCCCGTTTACAGACGCATCAAACACTTCTGTAGGTCAGTCATACTTTACAGGTTCAGAGTCCGTAATTGCTTACACAATGCAGAACAAAACAGCAAATGCAAGCAATGAGTGGGGTACAGTTGCTGTAATCGCAAACAACAGCTCTTCCACCCAGTCTGTAACTCTTAAGTCAAGCTCAACGTTGCCAACATCTTGGGCAACAATAGTTAATGGCTCAAGTGCAGGACTTAAGAACTTGGGTACAGTTACAGGCACAACAATCTCTGTTCCAGCAAGAACGGCAATGGTGCTTGTTGATTTGGCTTCCTTTAACGAAAAGAATATTCAGGGACCAACAACTCCAACCATAACTACTCCTTCTAGCGGAACTGTTACTTGGAACACAACAAAAATCAAGGGCTTCCCAGACGGTGTAGCTTATGAGGATTTGGCAGGCACAACCTCTCAAATTACAAAGACAGTTGAGCCTGAGGATGGTTACGAGATTGTATATGTAAAGGTTGTTACCGGCGGTACAGACATTACATCAACTGCTTTTGATGCCTCTACTAATACCATAAACTTTACCCGAAATGGTAACGCAGAGATTACTTTGATTGCAACACAAATTTCTCAGTCACATCTTTATGGTGATACTAACGAGGACGGAGTAATCAATGTTAGAGATGTAACTGCTATTCAAAAGTACATTTGTAATCTTGGCGACTCCCTGAGCGAGGTTGGAAAGAAAGCAGCAAATGTTAACGGAGACGAAGGAATAGATGTTCAAGACGCTACTGTACTTCAGAAGTATGTTTCAAAGGCTATTTCTTCACTTCCTGTTGGTGAATCTTTCTCTGACGAAAAGCCAACATATACTCTCCCAACAGAAACCTCAACATCAACAACTGCTACAACAGCTACCGTTCCTACATCCGATACTCAACCTGTTGGAGAAATTACAATCAACTTTGTGTCAAATGTTGACAACGGAAAAGAAAGATGGGCTGCATATTGCTGGACAGACACAAACAATATGTGGTTTGATGTAGTTGACGGACAGGTTACTATTCCAAGCAGTATGGAGAATATTATCTTTGTAAGATTTGACGGTACTTCCACAGAAAACGCATGGGACGAGGAAGGTGCAACCGTTAAATATGTATGGAACCAGACTGGTGATTTAGTTGTTGGTTCAGGCACAACCTATACAGTTACCGGATGGGGTGACGGATGGGGAGCACCTCTTGATGGTGTTTGGTCATAATCTGCCAAAGGATTAACCTTAAATCAGAATAATACAGTAAAAGCTTTGGGCGTACTCTATTTTGGGTACGCCCTTTTTTGCGGAGAATATGAGTATAAAAAGATAGTTCACTAAGTTTAAATGGGTAGAATTTAAGTTTACCCTACATCATAAAATGGGGGTGCTTATACCACTATAAATATATTCTGTTATTTGTTGGTGGGCATTTTGCACAAAGAAATTTTGTATAAATCTTATAAAAAAACACTTGTTTACTTGTGTAATATTTATTTTCATTGTAAATGTTAACAAAATATTAACATTATATTTGTTAATGATTACCATTTTATTATTTTTCGTCTTGTGATAAACTAAGTAAGGATATTTTAGTTGTATAATTTTAACGATACTATAATATACATCTAATATTGATACTAAACATCATTTGAAAAATCATATAATTTCCAGGTTGGTTTTATGCTCTTGTGGCTGATTTGTTTTAAAAAGGTGAAAACTTTTTAACATTAATCAGATCCTGCAAGGTTTTTATGAAAACTATTGATTTTAAAATGATGTGTTTGTATAAGAACATTTTTTACAAAACAATATTATTAAGGAAGGAGAACAATTTTGAAAAACGGTAAGTTGACAAAATTTATGGCAAAGGCATCAACCGCTGTCATTTTGGCGTTTATGATCGCTATATCCAGCATTTCTGTTATAGCTGTTAACACAGAAAAAAGTGATATCGGTGCTAATTCAGACTTAGTAGAATCCGGTGAAACGCTTACACCCAGTAAGGACTATTACCTCATTGGTACTTTTAACAACTGGGCAGAGAGTGACCAAAACTGGAAGCTGACAAATACTGACGGTAACTGTTATACCGGCACATTTACACTTACAGGTTCCGCAACTAATTACCAGTTCAAGGTATATAACAGCGACGATAACTACTACTCTGCAAAAGGTCACTGTTTTAACAGTAGTAATACTGTTGCAACAGGACTCGTTTCAGATGCCAATAATGACCAAATCCAGTGTATTGCAACCTCAGGAACAATCATCCTCAGCGTAAAGCTTTACTGTGAATACAGCAATGACAGCCGTCTTGAAATCACACAGAGTACATCAGGCGGTGGTACGGTTAACGAAATTACCAAGGGAAATACCACTGATTCCAAGGAATACAATGCAAATATAGATATTGAAAATCAGACAAGCGGTACGGAGATTATCTCCGTAAACGGTTCATTCTATGATTACTATATGGACGAGGAAATTAAGAATAACGGACGCTGGCGCAGTAGTCTGACAGGCTATTACAGAACTGTGGAAAGCGGTGATGGTGCTGCCGCACGTGAGCCTTATGAATACTTTAACAGAGCTTTGAGTCAGTATAGCTCTATGAACAGCGATTGGAAGTATCCTCTTTACTTTGGTAACTTCTATGACCAACCCAACGGTTATGCCGGCAGAGGTGTAAGCTCTCTTGAAAAGTTCCATGCACGAGCAAACGACTCAAATGAAACAACCTCCACAGTTAACGGCTCCGTATCTGCCCTTGCAGACACCACCCTTAATAGCGACGGTATGCTTACCGCAGATGGTGTTACCCTCCCTTACTTTGACAGCGAATGGCTCACCACCAACGGATACGGCACAGTCATTAACTCACCTTTCCCAATGAGAAAGTCCCAGACTTCAAAGGGCAATGACTACTTTGAGTTTGACAGTAACAACGGTAAGGACAACTGCTACTTTAGCGGTTATACTAATAAACAGTTCACAATGAACTACGCACATGATAATGATTCATATAAGGTTAAGGACGCATTAAGCGGATTTTCACGTGATGAAGGTGACGGATACGGATTTTTCCCATTTGACCGTACAAGTGAACACAGCGGAAATGCCTACGACTTTGGCTTTGGTATGAGGCTTGACATTGACTTTACCCTTGGTGAAAACGGCACAATCGGCAGTGGCTCAAGCAAAGAAAATACCCAGTTTACATTCTCCGGTGACGATGACCTTTGGGTATATCTTGACGGTGTGCTTGTCCTTGATATGGGCGGTGACCACAAAAAGTCCAGCGGCTTAATTGACTTTGCCAAAAGGAAGTCATATGTAAACAAAATAGATACATCCTACAAAGCAGGCAAAGAAAATGCCTTGAATTATGTAAACGACACCAGCGTTTCAGGCTACGGATATTCAGCAGAGTTCCCACAGCTTTTTGCAAACACCACAAACACAACAAGCACCTATGCTTTGGGTACTTCAAAATTTGACAATAACAACCCTAATGTAAAGCATACACTTACAGTTTTCTATATGGAAAGAGGTATGATTGAATCAAACCTAAAGGTTGGCTTTAACTTCGTTCCTGCGAAGGATTCTTTGAAGGTAACTAAAACTGTTGATGCATCAGAGGTTAACTCCAAAATTGCTGATGCAGTAGAGAACTTGGATTCCTTTGGCTATACAGTAAAGAACGCACCTGCTTTGGACGGTTCTCCTACAGATATTTCCAACAAAAACTATACCTTCAACGACAGCACAGACGGACATAGCTACTATGCTGTTACCAAAGGTAATTCATTCTCCTTGGCAAACGGCGACAGTGCTGTTTTCAGCGAACAGTTTATTCCTAGTTCATATATTCAGGTTACGGAGAATGCCACTCCAAAGGATACAATTGTTACATTAAACCAAGACAGACTGCTTTTCTTTGACCCATCAGGATGCACCTGGTTCGGTGACAGCGGTGCTGTACCGGCAATAGCACAGGACTGTGACGATACAACACCTTCTAATTACAGTTTGATGTCTTCCTATAAGGTTGATGGAAAAACATATTACTACTACCCAATTTCCGACACCACAACTACATTTACCATAGCAAGAAAAACTACAAATGGTATATACAACAGGTTTAAGTTTGATGTAGTGGCTGATGATAACGGAAAACTAACAAGTAACTATATTAAAGCCGGCAGTGTGTGGAACGGAGATACCGAGGGGCAAAACACCTGTCCCACATATTCTTCGGCTACTGCAAATGGCACTACATACACAGAGTTTACTAATACCTATCCCGACACAACACAAAGTGTAATTAAGACAAGCAACAGAAGTAAAATTGCATACAGCCCTTCTTGGAGTCTTTACGACATTTCTACAAGTAACGAAACTTCTCAAGCTAACTTAGTTGATTCAGGCACAGGAGAAGAATCGTCACTGTTCCAATATATCAACAAGTCTTATGACGAAATGCTTTCTACACATATGCTGTTGTCATATGTAAACACAGTACTTACAAATAATATTACCGTTAACAAAACTGTTGTTGACAAGGATGAAAATAAGCTTTCCGATGACAATACAGAATTTACCGTAAAGCTCCTTGTTGACCTTGATGATGACGGTACATACGAGGACTACGGTTTAGCAGGAACAATCAGTCAAAATAATCCTTATGTATTTAGGGGTATTCCACAGGGTGTTGACTACCAAATTGTTGAGAAAGGTTCAAACGGATACACCAACAAGACAGGTGTAATTGAAGGAACTCTTGGCAAAGAAAGTGCTCAGCACACCTTCACAAACCTTTTGGAACAGACAGAGTACACTCCTGCTGTGACTAAGACTCTTGACGGTGAAAACTACTATGGTGAAAAATTCACATTCACCTTAGAGGGTATGGAGTCAATCAAACTTGGCAATGATGAAACACTTGCCACCTCCGGAATGGGAAGTCAAACAGTTACAAAAATTCCGTCAGAGGATCCCGGTAAGGTCACTTTTGATAAAATCACATATTACAACGAGGGTACTTACCTTTACAAAATAACAGAGAATAGTCAAAGCGACACTGACTATCAGACTGACAGTGATACAATTATCCTAAAGGTTGTAATAAGCCGAAAGGAGGATAATACCCTTTCCCTTACTCCTACCTATTACAAGGGTAATCTTAATGATTACATAAATGACTCAAGCCAAAGCGACTCTGTCACATTTGACTATGAATCATTTATGGTTAATGAAAATTCAACTGAAACCCCAACCTTTGAAAATATATCCACACCCGGCTCTGTAACAATAAATAAAACAGACGGCAACCGCACAGAGGGCGGTGGCAATCCTCTTAGTGGTGTTACTTTTGCAATTTACAAGGTCAGCGATGATGGTGAGGATGTTTCCAATTTAACACCAATAGCCGAAACAACTTCCGACGAAAACGGTGTTGCTAAATTTAGTAATCTTGCTATTTTCACTACTGACAGTAAAAATGGTAACGAAAACGGCATTACCGACTATTCTAAATCATATCAATTGTACTGTGTAAAAGAGGTTTCCACCAAGGAGGGTCATATCAAAGACCCTGAGATGCAGTATTTCTGCCTGCCTATGGAGGACTCAAACACAGGGGAAATGAAGTACGACATTACACTTAATTATTTTAACCCTGTTATCACAGTTCCAGAGGCAAGCGGTACTCCAACAACATTCTTTATGATTTTAGGAATGTGTATTGTAGGCTTGTCAATATTCTCCGGCGGATGCTACATAGTTGGCACAAGGAGAAGAAAAAGGGTAAACTGTCGTCATGGCAGATAATAATTTGGATGTAATAAATTACATATATATTTTTTGAAAAGGAGAAA
>JBJEPA010000119.1:0-1794 GCA_051880995.1 Ruminococcus sp. | reverse complement strand
CTGTCAAGCCTGGATTATTTACAAAATGTTCGGGATGATTGTTTACACAATTGCAGTTATCTTCTGAAAATTTTTCTTGAAACAACAAGTTGTTCGTCGAGGTCGATTTCAGCGATTTGAAAATTGCCGTAATTCAAAGAAATCCTGTTGTTATCTTTTTCAGATATTTCAAGATATTTACCTATGAATACTTCGCTTAAATAGTATCTTTTGCGGCGTATTGACACATATCCTTTAAAGTTAACCTTGCGTAACTGTCTTCCCGAATCATATTCAGGTTCGTTGATTTTATCTATGTAAATTCGTTTGCTTGGCTTGTAATGTTTTGCGGGAACATCAAGATTTAATGCTTCGTGCGGTCTTTCGTTATTGTAACAATATCGGAACAAATCAAACTCTTCTTGTGCATGCACAAGGTCGCGGATTGCTGTTCTTTCAAGCAGGTCTTTTTTCATCGTACGATGAAAACGCTCCTCTTTGCCTTGCGTTTGCGGATGCAGAGGTCTTCCGTGCATTGGTAATATATCAAGCTGCATCATCCATAAGTCAAACGCTGAATGGCGTTGTTTACAATGTCCCCATGATGGACCGTTATCACAAAGAATAGCGTATGGCTTTCCATTCTCGTAAAAAAGTCTCTCAAGGCTTGATTTTACACCGTTCCAACACTCGTTATCTTTTGCGTCTATACAAAGAGAATATCTTGAACAGTCATCAAGAACGGTTAATGGGTGACATCTGTTGTTATTGAGCATACCGAAGTGACCTTTGAAATCCATTTGCCATAAATCGTTTGGATTTTCTTTTTCAAATCTTTTCCAGGCAGTATGCTTTTCAGTCTCCTCCACCGAAACCAATCCGTTTCGCTTGATAATATCGGATATTGTACTTGCGGCAGGTAAGTCATTAAAGCCACGGTCTGCTAAATATCTTTGTATTTTCCGTGCACCCCAAGTGGGATGATTTATTCTTGCTTCAACAATGAGATATTCTTTTTCCGGAGAAGTTTTAAATGGCTTGAAAAAAGGTTCGTGTGATTTATCTGACATGTTATCGCCGTTCCTGTATCTTTCAATCCATTTATATGCGGTTGGTCTGCTTATGCCAAATTGCCGACACAATGCACTTATACTTTCCTCTCCCATAATCGCTTTTGCTACAAATTCTTTTCTGATTGTTTCCACACTTCTGCACTCCCACGGCATCTAAAACACTCCTTTTTCAGCATTTTATTTGCCTTTTATTCTATCATAAATGTGTAAACAATCCTCCCGTACATTCTGTAAACTATCTTACCAGACTATACAGACCTCGACAGCCCGCAAAAATTTCGTAGAATTAACGGTGCGCCGAGGTCGTCGCACCCTACAATGTCGTAATTGATTTGTGTTTAATTTCACGGGACGATGTGGACATCCGCCCATACCAATACGATAAAAAAACACGGCGAGGAAAACCTCGCCGTGTTTTTTATCATTTGAAATTTTAATACGCCTTGCCCCAATAGAGCATTTTTGTTGCAGGCTTGCCGCAGCAAACGCATTTATCCGTAATCTGCTCCTGCTCAAAGGGAATACAGCGTGAGGAAACTCCCGCCTTGTCTTTAAGTGCGTCCTCACACTCACGGTCGCCGCACCACATAGCTTTTATAAAGCCGGGCTTATTATCGGCAATGTCGCACATCTCGTCAAGATTATGAGCCGTAAAGGTCATATTCTCACGGCGTGTGAGTGCGGAATTGTAAAGTCCCTGATGTACTGCCTCCAGCAATTCGGGAATTTTAGTTTCAAGCTC
>JBJEPA010000118.1:0-8188 GCA_051880995.1 Ruminococcus sp. | reverse complement strand
AAGGATGAAAAAACCGCCTATATGGCTGAACTTGAACAGGATATTTTTAAATTCAGAAAGGCTGTATCTCACTTTGCCTCTAAGGAATGTGAGGAAAGCCTGCCCCTTATAGACGAACTGCTTGAAAAGTACCCAAGCAGTGTTCCTGTGCTAAAGCTTAAGCTTAGCTTCCTTACAAAGGAAACCGATTTTAGCGAATCCCGTGACCAGATTAAAGCTCTGGCAGAAAGAGGACTTTCCCTTTATCCTGAGGACGGCGACTTTATCAAATTCCTTCTTGATACACAACTTGAGAATAACAGGGAGGAAACTCTCCTTGGATATATTGATGCCTGGTACAAAACCTACAACGGTTTAATCAGACTTGACATTATGGATATTATTGAGGAAAACCTCAACTTTTATCTTGACTATTGTCAAAGCCTTGCAAAGGAGAAAAAGGCTCAGGATGCCTTTGAACTCATAACAAAGCTTGAGGAAATTTTGCAGGATAATACCGATGTATATGACTGTAAGTTCCGTGTTATGAAGACAAGGGCCGAAAATGCCAATACCACTGCCAAAAAGGCAAAAAGACAGTTTGAACTGGTTCAGAGCATTTTGTCATTAAGGGAAAAGTACATCAACAAATTCCGCAAAAATGAATTTTCAGAAATTGAAAATCTTATTACAAAATGGTACTACAAATACTACAAAAGCATTAACCACAGCGCATTCGTAACCCTTACATCAGCAGAAATTCTCGCCTGTGAGGACTACAACGAATTCTTTGAAATTCTCCAAAAAATCGAAGAATATATGGAAAAGTGCGACAGCAAAAGTGAAGAATACCTCTATTGCTTACAGCTAAAGGGTGATGCCCTCTACTATTTGGGCAACACCAATGAGGCATACAGGATTTATATTGAATGTCTTAATTCCGCATCCGACCCATATCTTCTCAACATTCTTAACTCAAAATTCATTACTTCTCTCACAGAGATGTGTAGGGACCTTACCATAATTTACAACGGTGGTTTCACCCACAAAATTCTTGAAAACATTGGTCTTGATAAGGAAGAGGCCACCCTTAAGTCTATGAACAACAAAAAGCGTCTTATCACCGACTATAAGGACAGAATGGCACAGATTTATCCAAATGCTTTGAGCCTTATTAATATTTTTGCAAAGACCGGTGCTTTGTCCAAGAACCGCACAAGCAAATTTATTGCAAAATATAAGGTGAAAGAAGATACCAAGCTTAACAATAAAATCATAACAGGACTTTACAAAACCTTGGTTGACAAGGAAATTACCTTTGACGAGGATATCTGCTATATGGAAGAACTCAGCGAAAAGGATTTCAGCCTTGACCATCAGGGACACAACGACAAATCCGTATTTGATTTTTAACAGGAAATCGGTAAAACAATGCTGACAGATAAACAAAAACATTTATACACCCTCTTTAAAGAGGTAGATGAACTTTGCAGAAAAAATAATATTGATTATCAGCTTGCCGGTGGAACGCTCATTGGTGCTGTAAGACACAGGGGATTTATCCCTTGGGATGACGATATGGACATCACAATGACAAGAAACAACTGGGAAAAGTTTGTGGAGGTGTGCAAAACACAGCTCCCCGACAACAGAATTCTTGAATGTCAGGAGCTTAACCACAACTTTCACAATGTCATTGCAAGATACACCGACAAAACCTCATCGGCAGTACACTCCACACAAGTTATTGCCAACGACACAGCCGGAGATATGATTGACATTATATGCTACGACTATCTCCCTGATTCAGGCAAATCTTGGGAGAAATACACTAGGGACATTACCCTTTATAGCGACCTTATAAACCCCTGTATTGTGTATTCCTACCGATTTTGTGCAAACCAGTTCCGCTACGGATTTTACCGACTGAAAATGAGAATTTTCGGCAGGGACAAGGTTCTGGACAAGTTGCAGGAGAGAATGTTCAGCTACAAAGAAGAGGATTGTCCATATCTTGTTTTGCGTTGGGGCGGAACTCCTTTGCTTTTTAAAAAAGAGATTTTCGGCAACAGCAAAAACAATGTGCTGTTTGTGGACACAATGGGACAGGCTCCCGACTTTATAAATGACTACCTTGTGGAGCATTACGAGGACGAGTGGATGTTTGTTCCTCCCGCAACAGAACAGGGCGGTCACAATTCAATCTACTCCCTTGACCTTGACTACAGGGTTATACGAAAGGAAATCAACCACTTTATTAGCCCACAGGAAGAAACAAAGAAGTTTTTGAGAAAAAAGTCCATTGCTATGCAGATTATGGCACCGTGGCTTATTCTCAAAAATCTTAACATTCTTGCTACGGGCAGAAAAAAGTCAAAGTATTTTACAGATTACTTTGAGAAAAATAAAAAAGAAATTATTGATGCCCATAGATACAAGAACTATATCCGACTGGAAGAAATTTTCAGCGAGTTCTTTGCCCTGCAATTTGACAAGGATTACTTTGGCAGGGACGATTACGACAATGTTTACAAGTATCGCCACCCTATAATCATAAAAATTCCCGATGATATGGCTGACAAGGCAGTTTACACATTGTTTAACCGCAACAAAATCTCAAAAGCATTGAGAATGATACAGGTTTATGAGGATAAAAACAGGGCTACAGAGTTTA
This sequence comes from Ruminococcus sp., assembly GCA_051880995.1. Lineage (GTDB taxonomy): Bacteria > Bacillota > Clostridia > Oscillospirales > Acutalibacteraceae > Ruminococcoides. Next base: position 5,535 of record JBJEPA010000118.1, on the reverse strand, counting down.
TGCTGGATTTGAAAGAGGAAATTATGTCATTCAGAAATGCAGTGCATAATTTAAGCCTTGAAAGCTATAACTCCGCCTATGACGAAACCTATAAACTCGATAAAAAGCACCCCTACTCCATTGGGGTAATCAAGCTGAGAATTATTACTCTTATGAAGATGGGCATTGATAAAAACAGGAGGGAGCTAACCTCGCTGATAGACAGAGGTTTTGAACAGTACCCAAATGACGGCGAGCTTATGAAGTACCGCCTTGACCTTGAAAATAAGGGTGAAAATGAGGTTTTTCTTGTACCGCAGTACATCAATGCCTACCACAATACCCTTAACGGACTTGTACGACTTGACATTGAGGATATTCTCCTAAGGCATCTTAACTCCTTTGACACCACCCAAAAGGTAAAGGACGCCTTTGAAATTTTAAAGGACAACAGAGAGCTTTGTGAAAGATTTATTGACCTTACCATTGAGGGAGAAAACACAAAAGACATCTGTTCTCTGCTGAAATTCTCAAAGGACAACCAGGAGCTTTTGGGAGATGACTACAAGTTATATGTAGAAAAAATATGCGAAAATCTGGCAAAGGATGAAGACGCATCTGCCCTTATGGCAAAGATAAGACTTTGCAACGACTACTCCCTTTTGACTGACCTTGAAAAAGAGTCTGAAAGTATTAAAAATGAATTCTGGAAGTCCTATTTGCAGGGTGAAATTCAGTACAAAAAGGGCAACACCCAAAGGGCAGTTGAGCTGTATATTTCGGCATCAAGTGCAACTGACAAAAAGCTTTTGGCTTTGCTTAGCAAAAAGTTCTACGCTCAGTTAAGATTCCTTAAGGAACAGTTTAGCTACTGTGAAAGCCTTACCCACATATGTGTTGAAACAGGGGAAGAAAAGCCTGCTGATAATGCACAAAAAGAAAAGGTGCTTGCCGACTTTATCACTAAATGGACTGCTCCGTTTAGTGACGGAGAAACCCTTACAAAAACCCTTAGAAATGTGGGCATAATGGGTGATGATGCAGTTATTTCTTCACTTGATTACAAAAGCCTTGAATTTCTCCTTGACAGTCTTGATATTTCCGGCGAAACAGAAAGCATAAGTCTTAAGGACCTTGACCCGCTAAAGAACAAGGTTGACGGACCTTTGCACAACGATAAAGACCTTATTGAAGAAGGTGATTTTGATGAGTAACACAACAATACAAGAGGTTCTCTTACAGCTTTTGTGTGAAATCAGAGATATATGTGACGAGAACAACATCACATATTCCCTGTTTGACAGCACAGCCGCCAAGGCGCTTGTCTTGGGAGAAACCGACGAGCCATTTGCGAAGATTATGGTGAGGAACGATGACTTTGTAAAGCTGTGCAACATTATGGAGAAAAAGCGGATTAAGCACAGGAGCTTTGACTCTATGCACAACAATCCTAACTATATGGATTACTCTGCAAGGTACAGCAACACTGAAACCACAAATGTTTCCCTTGGCCAAAGGGGCAACGCTTTTAAATGCGGAATCTATGTTGAAATTGTTCCTCTCAGAACCGAAGAAAACAGTATGCTAAAGCACTTTAAGCTAAGGTTCTTTGAGCATGGATGGGAAAAGCACTTTTGCAGGCTAAGTTCACTTGAAAGCTGTAAATATTTTCTCACCACACCATTTGTAAACATAATGAAAATTGCCGGCAAAAAGAGGGTCAGCAAATTTATCTTTGATATGATAGCCAAGGGGCATAGCGGAAAAATAAACTCCAATTGCTCTATCAAAACCTTTAACCAGACCCTGTTTGACTTCCCATTTGACCCACTTGAAAAGGTGAATACTGTGGAGTTGTGGGGTGAAAAGTTCAGCGTTTCCTACAAGATAGATGCCGTTTTGCGCAGAGAATATGCAAGAGGCTGGAAGAAAAAAGCACAAAACTCCACCTCAGGTGCCAACAACATCGTATTGCTGAATGTTTCCTGCAAGCAGTTTGAAAGAGCTATGAAAAAGCAGGACAATATCTGGAAAAAGTATTATAGAAAGAGGTCAAGACAAATGTTTATCAAAGCAATTTCCTCCTACTATGACCGTCAGAAAAATCAAATATGGGCTTTGGCTAAAAGAACTGGCGCAAGAGCAAGACTTTACTTTTACTATATGCCAAAGATGGGCCTTATCCGCAATCTGGTTGAAAACAAGGACTACTACCGTCTTTCAAAAATTATGTACAACAACAGAATTGCAACTCTTCTTGCATACAAGCAGGGTTCCGGCTTTGCTGTTAACAAGGAGCTGTTTGATATTCAGATGATGCTTTTCCGCTTTGAGGGTAACGAGGAGCTTGCCAACAGAATTGAGGCAAACACACCAAAGTATTATATGAAACCTATCACAGACCCACAGAATAAATAAGGTTACTACAATGAAAAAGATTGTAATTGCCCTTTTACTTGTTCTCACAGTTGTTTTTGTCACAAGTTGCAAAGGGGAAAGTGTAAACACCGAAAAAGAAACCACAGCCGACAAAACATCAGCTACAGCTACAACACAGGAAACTTCTACCCCAACTGCCACAACTAAGGCGGTAAATCAAGGGGAGCTTGCCGGATTTAAAATCCTCATCGATGCCGGCCACGGATGCACCAAGGAATATGTTGAGCCAAAGTATCCCGGCGCATCAGAAACCACTGTTGAAAATTCCTCCACCGGTGCAACAGGAGTTGTAACCAACAAGCGTGAGGGAGAACTGACATTAGAGGTTGCCCTTTTGCTCCAAAAGAAGCTGGAAAAGTTAGGGGCAGAGGTTTATATGGTGAGGACAACCGACGGAACAGAAATGAGCCTAAGGGACAGAGCCGAAATGGGCAACAAGCTTAATGTTGACCTTGCTTTTAGGATACACGCCGACGGAGTGGACGACAGCTCTGTAAGGGGAGCATCCCTACTGTATCCGGCACCTGACTATGTTGGGGAAGAAATATCCCAAACAAGCGAAAAGATGGCGAGAATTATCCTGGAAGATTACATAGATGCCACAGGACTTAACAACAGGGGAACAGTTGAACGAAACGATTTGGTAGGATTTAACTTCTCCAAAGTTCCCACAGTGCTGATTGAGCTTGGCTTTATGACCAACCCCCAAGAGGACAAGCTGATGTGGGAGAAGGATTTTCAAGAAAAAATGGTCAAGGGCATTGCAGAGGGACTCAAGGAGTATCTCAATTCAAAATAATTTCTTTAGCATTTCATTGGTAACTACAAATTTCGCATTGTTGTTTTAATAATAATATGATACAATTAAGAAAACATTGAATAAATAATGAGGTGATTATTATGTCAACAAAAGGAAGACACGCACAGAAAAATCACAAAGGACTGATTATTTTTATTGTAATACTGCTAATTGTTGCAATACTTGCAGTGGGCGCATTTGTATTCAGAGAACAGCTTACAGATGTTTACAACGATGTAGTCAAGGGAACAACCACAACTACTACCGCCCCAACAACTACAACTGTACCGGAAACCACAACTGCTCCTGCCGACCCAACAACAGTTCAGGCGACACAGCTACTTGAAAATATGGACACAAATGCAAAGATTTGTCAGCTGTTCGTTGTAACACCGGAAGAACTTACCGGTGTTGATGTTGCCACCGTTGCCGGACAGACAACAAAGAAACAACTTGAAAAATACCCTGTTGGCGGAATTGTTTATTTTGAGCAGAACAAAGAGGACGATAAGGCATTTGACCAGATGGTTAAGAAAACAAAAAACTACGCAAAGATCCCTCTGTTTATAATGGAGGAGGGAGAAAAGGAAGTTTTCTCTTACAGCGATACCCTCCAGGCTTCGGACAAGCTTTGTGAAGAAAAAACAAGTACAGGCGCTGAGGCTGTTAAGGCATTTAACGACGGTGCACAGGTACTTGTAATGCCAAAGAATTTGGAAAAAACAGTAAAGTACTTTACTAGTGCTGTTAACAACGGTACTGTAACCGAGGAAGCCCTTGACAACGCTGTTCTGGAAATTCTAAAGGTAAAGATTTTCCAGGGAATCATCAAATGATTTTGGTGTAAAGATTAAAAGACTGTGGTGTTTACTATGAAATGCACCACAGTCTTTTTTATGTTATATATAGTAGGATTTTCCTTGCGACACAAAAGGCTCCCCCTTCTGAGGAGCCTTTTTAGGCAGAAAAATGAGTATTATTTTGTTCAGCACAGCATTTTTGTCCGTATTTTTTGCAGGATTTTTTTCTCCTGCCGGCTCACCTGCACCTGGGTCATATTAAGTGTTTTCCCCGTTTGGGTCTGGGTCATATGCTTGTAGTACCTAAGCTGAATAAGTCTGCTGTCCTGTTCATTAAGGTCCTTCAAAGCCTCTTTCAGAGAAATTTTCTCCGTGTATTCCTCCTCACAGGAGTTTACCGTTAGGTCAATGCTTTCGTTTTCTTCCCCTGTCAGGGAGAGAGGAATCTGTCCGGCTGACAGTGCCTGGGCAACCTTCTCCGGCTCTGTGTCAAGCCTTTTTGCAATTTCCGGGATAGTCAAATCCTTTTCAAGGTCGGTAAGGCCGGTGATTTTCAGGTACAATTCCTTAAGGCTTCGGCTCACCTTTACCGTACCTCCCTCTCTGAAAAGTCGCTTGATTTCCCCAAGGATTACGGGAACAGCATAGGTGCTTAGCTTGTACCCAAGACTGCTGTCAAAACGGTCAACCGCCTTGATAAGCCCCTCGCACCCAGCCATATAAAGGTCATCGTAATCAATGCCCTTGCCCTTGAATTTTTTACAGCAGGAGTGAACAAGGCCGAGGTTTTCCTCAATAATTTGATTACGGCTTTTCATATTTTGTCCGTATGATTTTTTTGTACAATGTTACGGTTGTGCCCTTGTCCTCTTTTGAACTCACCTTAACCTTGTCCATAAAGCTTTCCATAACGGCAAAACCAAGGCCGGCTCTCTCTTCTCCTCCGGTGGTAAACAGGGGTTCCATCGCCTTTTTTATGTCAGGGATTCCCTTGCCCTTGTCACGGACTTTTATGATGATTGTGTTGTCCTCTGCAATTTCTCCCTTTATGTAAATCATACCACCTGCGTCACGGTAGCCGTGAACAATACAGTTTGTCACAGCCTCCGACACAGCGGTTTTTATGTCAGAAAGCTCGCTGATTGTGGGGTCAAGCTGGAGAATAAATGCGGAAATCACAGAACGGGCAAAGCTTTCGTTAATGCTTTTTGAGGGGATTTTCAGCTCCATTGAATTTACTATGTTCATTTGATTACCCCCAAGGTCTGTATTCCTGCCAGCTGAACAACCCTTTTGATGTTCATAGGCAAATTGGTGATTTTCAGGCTTCCCCCCAGAAGTGACATCTGGCGGAATCTGCCCATAATCAGCCCTATACCACTGCTGTCCATAAACTTTACATTGGAAAAATCAAGGCAAAGGGTGTGTGGTCGGAGAGCCTCGGTTTGTGAGTCAATTTCCGGCCTTAAATTTTTGCTGGTGTGCTGGTCAATTTCTCCGCTTAAAAAGACAGTCAGA
>JBJEPA010000117.1:0-8255 GCA_051880995.1 Ruminococcus sp. | reverse complement strand
TTCTGTTTTTCCTATAAAATTGGATAAAATTAATAAAATTTTTCTGTAATGTCCAAATTATATACTAAGTTATTGCTCTTGTTTATTAAATTTCAGAGGACTACAATATTAAAGGTCAAAGAAATTGGGGGTAAAACAATAATGCAAAGAACAAAAAAGCAAAATTCACATCAGATGAATATGACTCAGGGACCTTTGGGCAAAAAGATACTGATGTTTGCTCTTCCCTTGGCAGGTAGCAGTATATTGCAACAGCTTTTCAATTCTACTGATATTGCGGTTGTAGGCAGATTTTCCAGTAGCCAGGCTCTTGCCGCTGTGGGAAGTAACGGCCCTATTATCAATCTTATGGTTTTGCTGTTTACCGGACTTTCTGTTGGGGCGAATGTGCTGGTTTCACGATATATCGGACAAAATGAAAAGCGCAAGGCAAACGATGCATCTCACACCGTTATTGCACTTGCACTTATTTGCGGATTTTTACTTTTGGCTGTGGGTCAGCTAACCTCAGGCGCTATTCTCAAATTGATGAACACCCCTGATGATGTTATTGAGCTTGCCTCTACATACCTTAAAATTTACTTTTTAGGCACTCCTTTTCTTATCCTTTACAACTTTGGCTCTGCCATATTAAGAAGTATAGGTGACACAAAGCGACCGCTGTACTGTCTTTTCATTTCAGGGGGAGTAAATGTTGTTTTAAACCTTATTCTTGTTATTGTCTTTGATATGAGCGTTGCCGGTGTGGGAATTGCAACTGTTGTGGCAGACGCAGTAAGCGCCTTACTTGTAATGTACTATCTAATTAAAGAGGAAAACACCTACATCAAAATCTATATCCGAAAAATACATATCAATAAAATCCACCTTAAGAAGATACTTATGATTGGCTTGCCTGCCGGCATACAGGGTATGGTTTTCTCCTTTTCAAATGTTTATATTCAATCCGCTGTCAACAGCCTTGGTTCAAACGCCGTTGCAGGCTCTTCCGCCGAACTGAACTTTGAATACATAACATACTATATTGTTTGCGCTTTCAGCCAGACAGCCGTTACATTTACTAGTCAAAACTACGGTGCATTAAGGCCGGACCGCTGTAAAAAGGTTTTCCGACTGTGTATGCTTTTTGGTTGCCTGACCTGTGGAATAGTCAGCGTAATATTTATGGCTGGCAGTAATGTATTTATCAGATTTTTCACAACAAATCCTGTTGTCATTGAATATGCAATTACAAGGATGAAAATTGTAATGCTCCTTGAGCTGTTGACCACCTCTTACGAAGTAAGCTGTGCTTCACTAAGAGGGCTGGGTCATTCTTTCTTCCCTGCTGTTATAACAATTTTCGGCTCTGTGGTATTCCGAATTGTGTGGATTTACACAGCATTTAACATTAGCCATACATACTCTACACTCCTTACGGTATATCCTGTTTCTTGGGTAATAACAGGTGTGGCTGTAACAATAGCCTACTTTATTGTGAGAAAAAGAGAGTTTGCCAAACTGACGAAATCGGCTATGGTGAAAAATAACACCACAGCTAAAAAGGTCCCTCAAGGCAGGAAGTCCTTTGTCAGCGGAAAACTGGCAGTTAAGAACTAAAACTTTCATATACGATTAGTATAATGTCAAAAGAGATAAGAAAACAGGCTCCCGGTAGGAGCCTGTTTTTGCTTTGGTTCAATATTCAATTTGCTTTTATCTGAACAAACTACTTCTTCTTTTTTCCTATTTTTCTGGCAACTAAAACACCAACAAGGATAATCGCAACCCCAATTAGTATTCCGTACTGCAAAACCATATTGGTTTCCAGTGGGTTTTCTGCGTGGTTTGTTCCCCCTTGATTAAGGGGTATTGTTGAGGAAAATTCCTCAACAGCTTTCATTTCTGCGTCTGCCAAAATAAATTCCGTCATAATTACCTCCCAAACATTCTTTAAACTGACCTATTATAAAATCAATCTACCTGAATATAGAAAGTGTCAACAAGCATTTTAAAGAATTTTTTGTTGTTGATGTGATACTCCGAGTACAGCTCGCCCTCTTTGTCCTTGCCGGGAATTTTTTGTATTGAGGCGCTTGTAACACCCTTTCTCATTAAATCAACAGCAAGGTAACTCACCTTAGAGGCTGTAATATCTGTTACCATATAGGGCTTTGCTGTGTTGTAAAGGTTAATTGGTGTTGAGATGCTCTCCTTTGTCATTGTAACCGCCTTGGAAATAAAGGCATCAAGGTATGCCTTTTGTCTTGCCATACGGTTTGTGTTGGAGTCCAGTTTTGAAAGGTCACGGGAACGGACAAAGCTTTCTGCAGAGTCCCCCATAAGGTTGTAGCTTTCCCCCTGTTTAAACTTATAACTACCGTCGGAATTTTTCAAATCCACAGGAGAAGTCACCGTAACTCCCCCAATACTGTCGTTAAGAGCAGTAATTCCGTCAATATCAAGTGCAAGGTAGGACTGCGCCACAGGCAATCCGTAAAACATTCGCCTTACAGAGGTTATGGTGTTTTCGGCACTTGTTTTCTTGCCGTCGCCATATGCATATGAAAGACAAATTTGAGCATTTTCTGTGCTAAGGAAGTCACCCTCTGTGTTGTAAAGGTTAATATCAACCATAGTGGAACGGCTTATCTGGAATGTATTTGTAAGTCCATTTTCGGTGTCTATTGCAACAAGGTAAAGGGCATCCGCCTGTCCGCCTGTGCCAACCACATCATTAACAGTGCCAAGCTCCCCTTTGTCGATACCCATAAAGAGAATTGATGTCATGGTGTCCTTGTAGCGGTATGTATGACCGTTATATACAATATAGTTACCGTTGTCAACGACCTGTGTATTTTTGTCGGGAGGAGTAAGCTTCATTGATGAGGTATCGACAAGGCTACTCCTGCCAAGGCTGTACATTATTCCAAAGGCTCCCACACAAATAATCACAATGGAAAGAATAACCGACACAATGGTGATGAGCACCTTTTTCCATCTTTTCATTTTCTTTTTGTGAGGATTCACTTTTTTCCCTTTTTTAACTTTTGATTTGCTCTTCCGGCTTACTGCTATACCGTCAAAATCAATTTTATCTTTGGAGTTTTCACTATGATTTAACGGGTTGAGAACTAAATCGGCAAAGTTTTCTTTTTCTTCTATTAAAGAATTATAATCAGAATCCAGTATTATATCTGAATTATTATCAATTTGTTTTTTCATCTTCTATCAAAACACCTTGAACTAAAAATCTGTTTTCCGGTCTGTTATTTGTGCATGTGCTAAGGGTGACCAGCTTATCCTCAACAGTCACCTTGGCATCCTTTCTCACATTGCTGACAATAGCAGACCGTGGGTTTAGGCTATAATCTATGTATTCTTTAAACATTTTTACATCCTCAAAATGCTTGTAGGAATTGTTTATATGTCTGTCGTCATATTCGTATGCAGAATAGATTAAATATTTCTTTATGCTGTCGGGAGTGTATATGTAAAAATACTTGTGCTTTTTAAAGAAAGAGTAGTCCTCAAACTTGTGCAAGTCGGCAAACATTGTCCCGTTCATCATATTGTGACCGTACAGGATTGTATCTCTGTCGGTAAAGGTAGAGCTGTTACAGCTTTCCATATAAATTGAGCCGGCATAAAGGTAACTTCCTGTGTAGTCCCTGTGAAGGTAATAGGACTCATCACTGCTTGGTGCACGGAGGATAGGATAGTCTATATTTGTGTCCTTAATCCTTATCCACCCAACAATATCCTTGTTTTCCTTTTGGAGTTTTTCAAAGTCAATGGGATTAACACCGGACTTTTCAACTTTTTTCGGCTTGTTGTCGTCGGTAAGGGTTGGAGTAACTTTGGTTGAAAGCTCTTTGTAGGCATCCTCACCCTTTGAATCGCTAAAGTAGCCCAGCACAATAAAAGCAACGCACAGCACAACAGCTGTTGCCGACAAAGCAAAAATTACCCACCACAGAACTTTATTCTTTTTCTTCTTTTCCGTGGGCGAAGATGAGAATTCTTCTTCCACCGTATTTTTATTTGATTCCTCCATAAGCACTCTCCTTTCCCAAATTATAACACAACCTAATGTAACGGTCAACGAACAAAAAAAGCCTCTACTTTCGTAGAGGACTTTTTCAGGGTACAGCCAAAAGCACGGGGCGTACCCAAGGGTAGTTAAAATTATTTTTTAGCAAAAAGCTTTCTTGATGCAAGTGCAGAAACTCCTCCAAAGCCTACTAATGCAATGATTACATAAATAGTCATATCCCCTGTTACAGGAGAAGTAGAGGCAGGAGTTGTTGGTGGATAAGGCACCCATTCACCGCCTGCTGTATATAACATATCTTTTCCGCCAATAGACAAACCGCCCTCAGCAGGATATCTGTTTGAGCCACCGTCAGTGAATACAACCTTACCGTATTTAAGATCTCCGGGAACAACTAACTTATAATAACCTGTTGCTGGGTCATAGGTCATCTTAATTCCCGGCCAAGGACCATTCTCTCCGCCATCAACATAAATATATGCATATACCTCTGACCATTTAAGTGTTGAATTATCAAAGTAGATTACAACAGAGCCTGTTGATGAATGTTCTCTGGCGGTAGTTGCTGTTGGACTTTCATAGTTTTTTGCAGAAACTGCTACTGTTGAAAGCATAACAAGTGCAACAACAAAAAATATGGAAAAACACTTCTTAAACTTATTCATAATTATTACCTCCAATAAGATAATATCAATTTATACTTCATTATATCATAAAGAAAAGAAAAAATAAATAAAAGTAGCAAAAAAATTTATATTAATTGTAAACGAAATTAAAAGTATATATTTGTACAATTTTTACAATAAAGTGACAGAGAGGAGAAAAACACTCTCTCATAATGACAGGGACAAAATGTTTAATCCCATAAGAATGACAGGGGGTGAAAGACCTCTATTAAATCTTACCCTTTGTTGACAGCACGCCCTCAATTCTTTCGTCATGGCTCACCGCTGTATCAAGGCTCTTTGCAAAGGCTTTAAATGCACCCTCAATGATATGGTGGTCGTTACTTCCACGCATTTTTACAAAGTGGAGATTCATCATAGCACTGTATGAAACAGCATAGAAAAATTCGTCAACCATACAGGTGTCCATATCTCCGCATCTTTCGTTTGCAAAGGAAAAGTCGGAAACATAGTATGGCCTGCCTGACAAATCAACAGCACACATAACAAGGGTTTCGTCCATTGGGAGCAGAAAGTTACCGTATCTCTTTATTCCTTTTTTATCACCCACAGCCTTTTTTATAGCCTCCCCTAGGACAATTCCTGTGTCCTCAATGGTGTGGTGACAGTCAACATTAAGGTCGCCACGGACACTTAGCTCAATGTCAAAAAGTCCGTGCCTTGCAAAGCCCTCAAGCATATGGTCAAAAAATCCTATGCCTGTGCCTATGTTGCTTTTTCCTGTTCCGTCAAGGTTTATTTTTAGGTAGATGTCAGTTTCTTTGGTAACCCTTGTTACCTCTGCAATTCTGTTCATATTATCACCTTTATTCCACTAAAGAATTATTCTTCTTCAAATCTAACAAGTGCGGCGTTTTCGTGGGCGGTAAGGCTTTCGCAGGATGCAAATTTTGCCACATCCTTGTAAACACCCCTCAGAGCCTCCTGTGAATAGTAGATTATACTTGATTTCTTCACAAAATCATCTACGGAGAGAGGTGAGAAAAATTTTGCCGTTCCATTTGTAGGAAGAACATGGTTAGGTCCTGCAAAGTAGTCCCCAAGTGACTCACAGCTGTAACTTCCAAGGAAGATTGCACCGGCATTCTTAATCTTTGTCATAACAAGGAACGGGTCTGCTGTCTGAATTTCAAGGTGCTCTGATGCGATTTCGTTTGCTGTTTCAATAGCCTCATCCATATTTTCCGCAACCAAGATGTAGCCGAAGTTGTCAAGGGACTTTGTGATAATCTCTTTTCTTGAAAGCACCTCAACAAATTCGTCAACCTGCTTTGACACCTTGTTTGCAAAGTCCTCACTTGTGGTAATGAGGATAGCCGAGGCAAGCTCGTCGTGTTCAGCCTGACTTAATAAGTCGGCGGCTACATACTTTGGATTAGCAGTTTCGTCAGCAATTACAAGGATTTCCGACGGACCTGCAATGCTGTCGATATTTACAAAGCCGTAAACCTGCTTTTTGGCAAGTGCAACATAGATGTTACCGGGGCCTACAATTTTGTCAACCTTTTTAATGCTGTCTGTACCGTAGGCAAGGGCGCCGATAGCCTGTGCACCGCCAACCTTGTAAACCTCATTAACACCTGCTTCATTTGCGGCAACAAGTACAGCAGGGTTAACCTTGCCCTCACTGTTACAAGGTGTTGTCATAATAATTTCAGGAACTCCAGCAACCTTTGCCGGCATAATGTTCATAAGCACAGATGAGGGATAAACAGCCTTTCCGCCGGGAACATAAACACCCACCCTTTCAAGGGGAGTAACCTTCTGACCTAAAATTGTACCGTCAGGTGTGGAGTTAAACCAGCTGTTCTGCTTTTGTCTTTGGTGGTAGCTTTCAATGTTCACCAGTGACTTTTTGATAACGGTGAGCAAATCCTCACTTACCAAGGTGTAAGCCTCCTTGATTTCCTCCTCAGTCACCCTGATGTTACTCTCATTCAGGTCAAATTTGTCAAACCTTTTTGTGTAGTCAAAAAGTACCTTGTCCCCATTTTCCTTAACATTAGAAAGAATTTCGGCAACCACACTTTCGTAACTTCCGTAGTTGTTAGGGCTTCTCTTAAGCATACCCTCAAGAATATTTTTTGTTGAATCCTTAGTTAATTTTACAATTCTCATTTTTGCCTCTTATCTATATAATCCTTCAGAAAAGCAAACAGCTCTTCCATTTCTTTTTCTGTTCCAACTGTAATTCTCAGGTAGTCATTAATTCTCGGGGAGTTAAAATGTCGCACAAAGATTTTATTTTCTTTAAGAGCATTAAAAAGCTCCTCTCCCCCAATTTCATTGTGCTTTGCGAAGATAAAGTTTGAACTGCTGTCAAGGAATGTAAAGCCAAGGGATGTAAGAACCTTTTTTGACTTTTCCCTTGTGTCAACAATCTTTTCAACTATTCTTTTAAAGTAGTCCTCATCCTTAACAGACGCAACACCTGTTTTGATTGCAAGACTGCTCATTGTGTAGGAGTTAAAGCTGAATTTTACCGAATTCAGCACAGAAATCAGCTCCTTACAGCCAATGCAGTAGCCTATCCTCATACCCGCCATTGAACGGGACTTTGAAAATGTCCTGGTCACAAGGAGATTATCGTATTTATCAACAAGTGATAATACACTTTCTCCCCCAAAATCTATGTAAGCCTCGTCAACGATTACAACTGTGTCGGGGTTTGCCTTTATAATACTTTCCACATCAGAGAGGGGAAGTGCCAGACCTGTGGGTGCGTTTGGGTTAGGGAAAACTATTCCGCCATTCTCCGTAAAATAGTCCGTAGGCTCAATTTCAAAGCTTTCATTAAGAGGGATTTCCCTGTACTTAATGTTAAACAGACTTGCCCACACCTTGTAAAAGGCATAGCTTACATCGGGGAAAAGGATTTCCTTACCGCTGTTGAAAAAGGTGAGAAAGCACATTGCAAGCACATCGTCAGAGCCAACACCTACAAACACATTCTCTTTATCCACTCCGTGATAATGGGCAAGTGCCGACACCAAGTCGGAAACATCAGGGTCGGGATATTTGCGAAAATCGTTGCCCAATACACCATTCAAAACCTCTTCCACAAGGGGTGATGGGGGATAAGGATTTTCGTTAGTATTCAGCTTGATAACATTGTTGTCCTTAGGCTGTTCACCGGGAACATAAGGCTCAACACTTCTGAAATTCTCCTGTAAAACCATTTCTCTCTTCTCCCAAAACAAAATAAAAATCATTTCATTTAAAATCCAACTTATATTATACTTAATATTTCACCGTTAGTCAATAAATACCAATACAAAAGAAAAACCTGGGTTTCCCCAAGTCTTTCTTTGCTTATTGTTATATGGTTTTTATTTTATGAAACCTTTTTTATTTCGTAACGCCCATTATCACAAGATATATCATTACAAGCATAACAAATATGATTGTTTGCATATTCCAAGTTATCAATAAAATTGTACCGGGAAAATACCACACTATCCCCAATTTTGCCGGTGTTCAAATTAACCGGAAGAATCAGCTCTCCACCAACAATATCTTCATCATCGTAATAATAG